>CAJQNM010000370.1 GCA_905479665.1 uncultured Saprospiraceae bacterium | reverse complement strand
CCTTAGGTTTGTTTTGCTTGAAAGAGTTGCTTCGATAGGTTCTTTGTTAGAGATACAATTGTTTAAATCATCTCTTTTAGGCAACTTGTTTATTATTATTCCACTTATTGTATATCCGATATTATTGTTCCAGTACATGATGTTTTCGTTGAACCTAGAATAAATTTACTACATAGGCTGTCATTGGTGGTTGTGACTATCCAGCAGCTAACTTAGGGCCAATCCAAATTTGGCACAAAACCCTGGGAAGTAAGAGGACTATTGCACTAAGATCTTGCCCTTCCAATCACCGCGTGGATTTTGTAGATGGATAAAATAGGTGCCCGGGGACGATGGCGATTTTACGACTAAGCCAGAGCGATCAGACGATATTTTTTCCTCATGTACGATCCTACCCACGGCGTCAGTAATGCGCAAAATGCTTTTCCCCGAAATTCCCGAATTGTCAATATGAAAAGACTGTTCGGGAGCAACAGGATTGGGATATAATTGCAGTTCTGAAGCTACCCGAAAATCTCTACTCGCTGTCGTTTGCAAATCAGGCGGATCCAATCGCATAGACGTATAGATCCGGTACGCACCCGGCTTCAAATCCATGCGTGCATTGAGATCGTCCACGACAATGCTGTCGCCACTAAAGTACTCGTACCAAATACCGGAATATGGAAATTTGGGAATCACACTGGAAGTGGTAACCCGAAAATTTACCAATGAGAAGGCATCGAAATCGGGATGACGCAATTCGACAGATTTAATAAATAAATTCGCATCGTTGAAAGTAAAATCGTCAGTGGTGAAAGTGGGGTATGTATTGCGGAGCTTAATGAGACTGGAAGTTATGTTGAAGAGTTGTCGCCGATCTGCATCTTCCAAATAATCCCAGCGAATGGGCCTCCTGGAAAGGCGACATCCAGAATTTATTGATCCATCAGTACATCGATTTATGGAGAAATCATACCCGAGTTCGCCAAATTGCCAGAGCATTTTCGGTCCCGGAATAGTATAATAAATCGTACTGATTGCAGCCATGCGCTCTAGCGCGGTTTTTAGTTCTCTGGTGTTGTAGCCGTCTTCGCGATCTCCTTCATTTTGTACGCGATACCCAATTCGTTGTTCATCGTGGCTCTCCATGTAAGCGATAAGATGGGGATCATTCCATCCGCGTGAGGTGTAGTCTGCGCCATCGAGATTGGTGCGAAAACCTTTGGCAGCCTCACCAAATACGTGATTGACATTGCCCCACAGCATCATGCCGTAGTCGGAGAGTTCTTGCTCTTCGCGGTTTTCGGCAAAGTGCTCCATGATGACATAGGATGTCGAGTCAAGACTCCAAATGTGATCGGCGTAGTCTTTGAGGATCGCTATTCTTCCTGCATCGTATTGAGCCATCAACCCGGCATTGCTACCAGAATTAAACTGTGTGAGTCCTTTCGATAAATCAAATCGAAATCCGTCAAATCGAAACTCATTTATCCAAGTAGATAAAATAGATTTAACCCATTCTTTAGTTGCGGCACTTTCGTGGTTGAAATCGTATCCCACGTTAAAGGGATGTCGAGGGGTGACATTGAGCCAGGGGTTGTCGGGGGCAGGTCTGAAATTGGCTTGATCCCAGTATAATTGCGCAAGTGGACTTTGGCTGAAGGCATGATTAAATACGACATCGAGAATCACTGCAATGCCTCGGGCATGCGCGGCGTCGATAAATGCACGCAACTCATCCGGATGGCCATAGTACTTATCGACGGCACTATGAAAAGAGGGATTATAGCCCCAGCTGTCATTGCCCTCAAATTCATTGATGGGCATTAATTCAATCGCATTGATCCCTAATTTCGCTAGATAATCCAACGTGTCGGTCAGCGACTGAAAACTATGGTCTGCAAGAAAATCACGCAGCAATAATTCGTAAATGACTAATTGTCTTTTCTGGGGTTTCTGAAAATCACTCATTATCCAGGCGTACGTGCTGGGGAGAGAGTCAAATACAGTAACGATGCCCTCCGCACCCTCGGGATAGGCAGGCAATCGATCCAGCACATTTTGTCTGACCTCCTGATCATTGTTGGGATCCAAGACAACTTGTGCATACGGATCAGCTACGGTAATGAGGCCGTCCACAAGATACTGGTAGGTATGCCGATTTTCGGAAAAGAACAGATGGGGTACTTCCAGCCAAAAAATGCCGTCGGCAGATTTATTCATTAATAATTCCTGATCAATTTGGTAGTCCCCGTGAGCCGTGAGGAGAAATACAAATTTTTTCTCGGGGGCGAATAGCCGGAATAAATAAGTGGAATCGGTAAAGTAATTGATGCCATTTCTAGTGTCTGCGGGAGGTTCGGTGAGCACCTGTTCACTAGCCAAAACGAGGTACTTTCGATTGATCGTAATCGTTGTATCCGGACTCATGGCTCGAAATTGCATGTGATGAGGGCCCAGATCTGCTGGGGTAAAGTAAAATTGCGCTTGATCAGTCTGGCCTTGATAGATGGTCGAATCGTTGTCACTCACCGTCAGCGCTGCACTGTCGTTTAGCACCAGATCAATCAGTATGCTATCACCACTCAGCACTACTCGATGGTCAGTAGTGGGGGAGCGGACTGTGAGAAAAAGGCCCTGGTCGGGCGGAAAGACTTCGACAAAAATATCTGACCCATTTGCATCGCGACCGACGATTGATCCGGCCGTGTTGCGAAAGACAAAGGCCATCTGTAAGACTTCCTCACCGGGTGTGATGCCATAGAAGTCTGAGATTTGATAGGAAAGAGCATAGCGGTTGGAATCAACTTTGGTCATGCGTGTCCGTGCATCTGCTGTGCCCCAGTTGCCAATGACATGCTTCCAATCGCTGCCGTTGGTGCTCCTATTGGTAATGACTCCGGTATGGGCGTAGATCGGTCCTGCAAAATCTGCGAGGGCACCGTTGCCTTCAGAAGCATCAAAGAAAATAGTGACGGTGTCATTGACTGTGGGAAATGCGGGCACGGTGTAGACTACTGGGTCAGAAGTGTTTAAGGCCAAAACAGATCCAATGCCGATCAGTATTTGAGCGAACAAAGTCGCTGCGATATTCGGGATACTCACCTGGGGCTTGCAGACTGTCTTCATAGTCTGCTAAAAGTATGAGATTGCCAGAAGTTGTGTTAACCACATCTCCATTTATTCTGAAGAACTTCCCTTTGAACCCTTGAACCCTTGAACCTTGAACCCTTTGAACCCTTGAACCCTTTGAACCCCCAAACCCCGATTTTTACCTTAAATTAAAGCCATGGTAAAACGACTGTTCTTATTCCTCGTCACAATTACATTTATTCAGTGTCAGAGTACCGATACCGCATCTACCGATGAGGCAAAGCCAAATGTCCTCCTGCTCTTTGCAGATGATCAAACATTCCATTCATTGCGGTCATTGGGCAATGCCGAGATTCACACGCCCAATTTAGATCGGCTGGTGGCGAGTGGCACTACGTTTACCCGAGCCTACAACCAAGGAGGCTGGCATGGGGCAGTCTGCGTCGCTTCCAGATCAATGATGATCTCAGGTTTGTCCCTCTGGGAATCTCAACATGAGGCAAAAAGGTGGCAGGCGAAGGATTCCAGCGCGATGGCCAGCACTTGGGGACACCTGATGCGTGACCAAGGCTATCGCACCTATATGACGGGCAAATGGCATGTGGCGGCTCCGGCAGATGAAGTATTTGGGGATGCTCGTCACATCCGGCCAGGCATGCCAGGAGATCAGCGTGGTGATCTCGGAAAGGTCAGAAAAGAGGTGGAAGCTGCTTTGGCTGCTGGCAAGGATATCTCGAAGTTGATGCCAGTGGGCTACAATCGGCCACTCGGTCGAGATGATGATTCTTGGCTGCCTTCCGATACCGCGCATGGAGGTTTTTGGGAGGGAGGACAACATTGGAGTGAAGTGGTAAGAAATGATGCTATTGATTTTCTGGAAGATGCTGCCCAGTACGATGATCCATTTTTCATGTATGTGGCATTTAATGCACCGCACGATCCTCGACAGGCTCCCCAAGAATATATCGACATGTACCCCGTCGATGAAATCGCAGTTCCCAAGAATTTTCTACCGCAATATCCCTGGATGAATGAAATGGGTTCAGATCGCTTTTTGCGAGATGAGGCCCTGGCGCCGTTTCCGCGCACGCCTTACGCCGTGCAAAAACATCGACAGGAATACTATGCCATAATTACGCACCTCGACGCACAAGTGGGAAAAATATTAGATGCACTTGATGCTACTGGCCGAGCAGATGATACCTACATATTTTTTACCGCAGATCACGGCCTTTCTGTGGGGCAGCACGGCCTGATTGGGAAGCAAAATATGTATGAGCACAGCATGCGTGTACCCCTGATGATCAGCGGTCCGGATATTCCAGCGGGCAAGAAAATATCTGACTTTGTGTATCTCCAGGATGTGATGGCAACCGGTCTGGAAGTTGCTGGCGCGGAGCCATCTCGACAGGTCTATTTTAACAGCCTTTTGGACCTGGCTAATGGAAAGCAAGAAGCTTCACCATATCCTGTGGTTTATGGCGCATACCGTGACCGACAGCGCATGGTGCGAGACGACACCCATAAGATGATCATGTATCCAACAGTGCCCGAGTATCGGCTCTTCGATCTCAAGAATGATCCACTGGAAATGAAAGACCTATCAGATGATCCGGCACAGTTGGAAAAATGCCAGGAATTATTTTCTGAGTTTTTAAAATTGCAGACAGAACTGAGTGATACTTTGGAGTTAAGGAGTGTTTACCCTGAACTACTTTAGCAGTGCAGCCCTCAGAGGGAGATATACGTTATTCAATTAATATTAATTTCAATCAATTTTCCACCTCGTCCCATCAGCCATCCCGCCCCATTCTTATTTAGTTCGCAACGCCACAGATCGTGTTGGGAGATATTCTTCCAGGTTTTGCCAGCATCCGTGGAGACATCAGCACCGTTTGGACCACAGATAATAAATACGTGCTGCCGGTTTATTTTTTCATAAGCCACACAATAGAAAGCGCCTTTGGTGATTGGCTGGGCAGCGGCTGCCCAGGTTTTCCCACCATCTTTGGTGCGAAAAATATTTGCTGTATACTCCTCGGTGATTTGGAGATCCCCGCCGACAATTATTCCATTTTGATCATCAATAAAATCAAGAGAAGTGATTCCTGCCGCCTCTCCTTTGATCATCGGAGTGGTCACTGCCTGCCATGTTTTCCCGTAGTCTGAGGTGAGCAAAAGTCGAGCGTTGCCCCCAGCTCCAGTACCGATCCATGCCGTACCATTTTCCCCACTCTGCACACATGTGCCACTGGAGGCAAATCCACCCTCGCCGACTCCAGCGGAAGGGAGTGATGTAGTATCAACTCGCTGCCAATTCTCTCCAGCGTCATCGGTGATCAAAAGAAATGGCCAGCCATCGAAAGAATCTCCATAGATGACTCCCCGACGATGATCCCAAAAGTCCATACAGTCCAGAAAACCTTCGGGCTCATCAAGCGTAAAGGGCACTGACCATTTACCGTCTTTCCAACTCATCACCTTAGATGCATTTCCAACTCCGATGCTGAGTGCTATGACATGGTCGTTAGAAAAGGCATGCACATCACGCAACTGAAGTGAATCAATTGGGCATGGGTATACTTGAGCTTCCTTGTCTGCGAGCCGAATCAAAGTGGATTGAGTACCAGAAATCCAAGTCGCGTCTGCGGTAGAGTGACTGGCAATGAGTAATTGTTCGCTAGAAGATTCGACAGTCTCCTTGGTGATCTGAAGGGTGGAGCTGCAACTTGTACAGATAATGGTGATGATCAATAAGCCTATTCTCATGAGGGAGAAGATAAACTAAAAGAAGATGGAAGACACATGACATGTCTCACAATATAAATATCGTTTTCCAAAGAAATAGCAGGTTGGCTGCTTAATCTAGACTGACAGAAATGTCATGTGTGATCGAATAGTGCTTGATCGCGAAATTATTCACTTAACTTTCGGTAGTAAATAACGCTAGCAAACCAAACCGTGTTTGTCACCATTTTTGCAGTGCCCAGATAAAAATAACAGCAACGACTAACCTCGCAGATCCCTGCACCAAGGGCTTCTCTTCACTGCACCCTGGGTGATCAAGGATAGCGCCTGACTCAGGCAGGTTTTTCTGAACAAGGCGAGTTGGCAGGGATTTTTGTTGCTTCCGAAACTGACTTTACCCGCATAGGTCTACGACTAGAAATTGAAAGACAAAGAGATATTTGAAAGAACGGATAGTAGCGTTTCAAGAATCGCGAGTAATCTTGGTAGGAAATCCGCCTTCTTCATTTTAGGGCTGGTAAGTTGTAAATCCGAGATGGACGAAATAGTGTCCGAGCATCACGAAGGACCCCAGAAGCTTCGCCCTTGCTGGGGTTCAGACGTCAAGCGCAGCGACTATCGATCAAGGCGAGTTTATTTCGTTCCGGATTTTCAACTTGCCAGGCCGTTAAGAAATGAATAAAGCGGCGGCTTTTGTCAAACATTTTCCGCAAAATGTTTGCCGGTCCGCGACTCTCGAAAGTCGCGAGACTCTTCGGAGCGGAGCCATTTAATATTAATGCATTTTACCACCGAAACTTCAGTTATTCATTAGTCCCTATTTAATTTACCTTCTCAACATCGCTTGCTCCACTCAAATTACTTTCAATAATGGCAGCAGAGCCTTTGTAGCGCAATAAACTCGCTCCAGAAGCGGTGATGCTGATTTCGTTTTCGACTGTGAGCTTGGCTTCGCTGGCACCCGATAGATCGATGGTGAGCGAATTGGTCTCAAAGCCATAATCCTTAATCTCACTTGCGCCAGTAAGGCGCGCTTTAAAGTTGTCGGAAAATCCGATAATGTCTACCTCCGATGCTCCGGTAATATTCATGTCAATATTTTCGGCTTCAACTTCGCCCATGAACTCGCTCGCGCCGCTCATGACAATATCTAAGTCTTGTGCGACCAGTTTGTCGTCCAGGCGAAATGCCGTTGCTCCAGAGCCCCGGAAATAGTCTAGATTTTTGGTCGTGATAACAGCATTGAGCACTGCGCGCCCCTGAATACTTACATTTTTATTAATGCCGATCCGTAATCGGTCGCCTGAGACATCTGCATCAATAAACGGGTGGATATTCGGATTTGCTTCGATTTCAACACTTTCTTCGGTATCCGAAAAACGCACAATAACAGAGAATGCATCTGATACATCCAGGCCTGTAAATGAAGTGGTCTCAATGATTTTTATGGTTGGATCTCCTTCAGGAGAGATGCGATCTTTTACGCAGGATGTAAACACCAGGCTAAATAATGCCAAGCCAGCAAACAAAAGATGGCGCATCGGAGCTGCTTTTTTTACATTTTTCATAGTGATTCTCTTTTTTATTTAGGATGATTTATCCTTCTACTTACAATGACAGGGTAAGCCCCCACTAGGGTTGCATCGCAGTACTGTTAAAATTTTGTAAAAAAAGAGAGTTGAGTTATTCAATCACCCCTAGCTCTCGACCCACTTTGGCAAAGGCAGCCACGGCATGCTCAATGTTTTCTCGTGTATGAGCTGCCGAGACCTGGACCCTGATACGAGCTTGTTCTTTGGGCACAACGGGATAGAAAAAACCAATGACATAAATACCCTCTTGCAATAGTCGACTTGAAAATTCCTGAGCGAGTTTGGCATCGTAGAGCATAACGGGTACGATGGGATGTGTACCTGCCACGATATCGAAACCGTACTGCTGCATAGCCGCTCGAAAAATCTGCGTGTTCTTCTCTAGCCGATCACGCAAAGCCGTCGATTGCTCCATCATATCGATTACGGCAATGGAGGCACCTGCAATAGCGGGAGCCAAGGTATTGGAAAATAGGTATGGTCTGCTGCGTTGTCGCAAGAGATCAACAATCTCCTGACGAGCAGCGGTAAAACCTCCCGATGCTCCTCCCATCGCCTTGCCAAATGTGCCCGTGATGATATCTACTCGGCCCATTGCACCACAATGTTCGTGTGAGCCGCGACCAGTTTTACCAACAAAACCTGTGGCATGGCAATCGTCAATCATCACCATCGCGTCATAGCGGTCGGCGAGATCACAAATCTTATCTACCTGGGCGATGACTCCATCCATGCTGAATACTCCATCTGAAGCGATCAGTCGTCGACGACAATGCTGTGTGGCTTTGAGCTTCTCCTCGAGATCTGCCATGTCATTGCTTTGGTAGCGATGACGTTCGGCCTTGCAAAGTCTGATGCCGTCTATAATTGATGCGTGATTTAGCGCATCAGAAATAATGGCGTCTTCTTTATTGAGCAGTGGTTCAAACAAACCACCGTTTGCATCAAATGCAGCTGCATACAGAATAGAATCTTCCATGCCAAGAAAGTCCGCAATCTTGCGCTCTAAGTCTTTATGTATTTTCTGTGTGCCGCAAATAAAACGAACCGACGAGAGTCCAAAACCATACTGATCAAGCGTTTTGTGAGCGGCTTCGATCACCAGGGGATCAGACGAAAGGCCTAGATAATTATTGGCACAAAAATTCAAGACTTCGCCCCCTTCGATCGTTTTTATTTGAGCACCCTGTGGAGAGACAATCGTGCGCTCTTCTTTGAACAATCCCGCAGATTTTATCTCAGCCAGTTCTTCCGCTAGTTGATTTTTATAATTTGAAAACATCTTTATTAGTTGATAATTGACAATGAATAATTAATAATTTCCGAGATGCCAGACGCTAGATGCCAGACGCTAGACCCCTGACCCCTGAAAGCTGACCCCTGACCCCTGAAAGTTCACTCAAAGCTCAAAGCTCAAAGCTCAATTTTTCAATCATATCTGCAGTCATCAGTTCCAGATCAAATTTAGCTTTCCAGCCCCAATCCTCCTGCGCCTGCTGATCATCAATCTCTTCACTCCAGGACTCGGCGATGGCTTGACGAAAATCGGGTTTATATTTTATTTCGAAGTGAGGTATGTGCTTGGTTATTTCAGCAGCAAGGTCTCCTGGACTCATGCTAAAACCTGCTACATTGTATCCGTGACGCAGTTTAATTTCCTTGCTCGGACGTTGCATTAACTCGATCGTGGCTCGCATGGCGTCATCCATGTACATCATCGGCAGACGGGTGTTCTCGGCAAGAAAGCATGTGTAGGCGCCTTGAGAGAGTGCCTCATGAAAAATCTCGACTGCGTAGTCTGTAGTGCCACCTCCGGCGTCTGAATCATGCCCTATGATACCCGGATACCGTAAGCACCGCACATCCAGCCCATAGCGCTGGTGATAGTAGTGACACCACATTTCTCCTGCCGCTTTGCTCATTCCATAGACCGTTTCTGGGAGGATTGGAACATCCTGACCGGTAGGTTTACGAGGGGTCGTTTTTCCAAAAACGGCGATGGTGCTGGGGAAAAACACCTTCTTGATTTTTTTGACCCGAGCCAACTCAAGGATAGAGAGCAGCCCGTTGAGATTTATGTTCCAGGTTTTTTCCGGGTTCCACTCACCATTTGCCGAGAGGATAGCTGCCAAATGATAGATCTCGGTGATGTTGTGATCCTCAACGATCTCGTAGATGCGTTGCACATTGAGGATATCCAGCATCACAAAAGGACCTGTTGCATTGATCGGCCGCCGAATATCGCTGGCTATGACTTGGTCGGTGCCGTAGATTTCGCGCAGTGACCTGGTGAGAATGGTTCCTATCTGGCCCGTGGCCCCAGTGACGAGAATTGGCATGTTTCAAGAGATTTCGAGAGATTGAGAGTTCGAGAGTACGAGAAGTGTTGCAAATTGAGCTAAAATGACTGGCACGACCAAATATTACGAACTCTTATAAAGAGGTACTTCCTTTAAGAAGGAGATGGCTCGGGTGGGGTCAACATGCCAACAACATGCCTTGGGTCCATTGGTCATGAGCAAATAATCCACTTGCAGGGCAAAGTTGTAGTTAGAAATCTGCTCGGCTGTTTGTATGTCTAGCTCAATAGAGGGTGCCTTGCACTCCACGAGCAGTATGGGTTGAGCCTCGTTATTGTAGCATAGTACGTCAAAACGGCGGGACACACCATGAGCTTTGATCTCTTTCTCCACCTGAATCAGTCCGATCGGATACCCGCGATCTTCTACGAGAAACAACACGACAAGCTGTCGTACGATCTCTTCAGGGGTGGAGATAAGCCACCTACGGCGCACTTGCCCCCATACCATGAGCTTCCCAGCATTTCTCTGGGTTCGCAGTTGATTCTGATATCGCAGTAAGTCGAGCGGAATGAACATCCGTTGAAATATAAAGAAACAATCTTTAAATTTGCCGCCGCAGCGAGAATCAGGCAGCATTTTGCCCACTCGGATTGATCACTGAAAAAGTCAGCTAAAGTATGGACATTCTGATTGAAGGTTTAACGAAGACATATGGGTTTCAGAAGGCTGTAGACAACATTTCATTTAAGGTAAACACAGGAGAGATCTTGGGTTTCCTGGGTCCGAATGGTGCGGGAAAGACCACCACCATGAAGATGATCACTGGGTATCTGAGTATGGATGAGGGTGATATTAAGATCGGTGGCAAGTCGATTCGCGGGGGGCAGGACAACAACACCTACGGCTATTTGCCAGAGCACAATCCGCTCTACCATGATATGCCTGTGGTTGACTATCTGCAGTTCTGTGCCTCGTTACAAAAGGTCTCGAAAGAAGCAATACCGCATCAAATCAAGAAGATGGTCAAATTATGTGGCCTTGATGTGGAAAAACATAAGAAGATTGGTGAGCTCTCAAAGGGATATCGTCAACGAGTAGGCTTGGCCCAGGCGATGATTCACGACCCCCAGATCCTCATTCTTGATGAGCCTACTACGGGTCTCGATCCCAATCAGATTGTGGAAATAAGGGAGTTGATCAAACAGCTGGGCAAAGAAAAAACCGTCATCTTGAGTACACACATCCTTCCGGAGGTGGAAGCGACCTGCGACCGAATTTTGATCATAAACAAGGGCAAAATTGTTGCAGACGGCACTGCAGATACGTTGCGCAAGCAGGCTCAAGGACAGCAGGTGTTACAGATTCGGATTGAAGCTCCACATCTGGACCAGGTTTTTACAGCCTTACAACAACTTTCTACGGTGGCGCAGGTGGATATAATGAGTCGGGAAAAGATGCGCTTTGAAGTACAATCGGTAGGGGATCGACGCAGCAATCAAAATATATTTAATCTCTGTGTAAATAATGGTTGGATCCTCACTGAAATGATTCCTTTTGAAACCAAATTGGAAGATATCTTCCGTGAAGTTACCCTCAATTAAAAATCGATAAATGAACCCAATCTGGATTATTGCGAAGCGCGAGCTGGGCTCCTTTTTTGATTCGCTGCTTGCATATATTATGATCATCGGTTTCCTCGGCATGAGCGGGTTTTTTACCTGGATGTCTGGAGGCGATATATTCTTCCGCAAGGAGGCGAGTTTGCAAGTATTTTTTGGAGTCGCATTTTGGACGCTGTTCTTTTTCATACCTGCGATCACAATGAGGCAGGTGGCCGAAGAAAAGAAGACGGGAACCATAGAGATGCTACTGACCAAGTCAGTGACAAATCTTCAGTTGGTCACCGGAAAGTGGTTGGCCTGCTTTATTTTGGTTGGTATTGCACTTGCTTTCACCATTCCTTATTATGTCACCGTAGCCCAATTGGGTGAAATCGACCATGGGGCCACCATTTGTGGCTATTTGGGCCTGCTGCTGATGAGTGGCGTCTATATTAGTATCGGCATTTTTGCCAGTAGTCTCACAAATAATCAGGTGATTGCATTTTTGTTTGCGCTCGTTATTGGCATATTTTTTCACTTTCTCTTTGATGTGTTGGCCAGCGGTTCCTCTGGGATAATAGGAGAGTTGGCGTCTACACTCAGTTTGTCGACCCACTTTGAGTCGATCAGCAGGGGTGTGATTGATTCTAAGGATTTGATTTATTTTATTTCGTTGACCCTGTTCGGAATTTTCATGGCCGATTTCATGATCTCGAAAAGAAAGTAATTATGAAGAATACAGTTTCCGTCTTATTGATTGCCGGCATTGTCATTCTTGTGAATGTACTTTCCAGGCAAATATTTTTCCGTTGGGACATCACTCAAGGCAAGCAATATACCTTGAGTAAGGCCACAAAGAATATCCTTGGTAATCTGGAAGATCCAGTTACGATCAAGGCTTATTTTTCTGAAGGGTTGCCTCCTCATATCGAAGCCACCCGCCGAGATTTTCAGGATATGTTGATAGAATATAGCAGTCGCTCAAAGGGTGAAGTAGATTTTGAATTTGTCAATCCGAATGGCGACCCGGAATTGGAGCAGGAAGCGGTTCAGGCTGGTATCGCTCCAGTGATGATCAACGTGCGTGAGAAAGATCAGGTCAAACAACAAAAGGCCTATCTCGGGGCCTTGGTCAAAATGGGTGAGCAGCAAGAAGTTATTCCCTTTGTACAGCCAGGGGGCGCGATGGAATACGAGCTTACCACCAACATTAAGAAACTCTCCGTGCTGGATAAACCATCCATTGGTATTCTGCAAGGTCACGGGGAGCCAGCCATTCAGGAGTTGGCTCAGGTTTATCAAGGGCTCAGTGTACTCTACAACGTAGAGGCCATCGATCTCACAACCACACTCGAAATTGAGCCGCGCTTCCAGACCATTGCACTGGTCGCTCCGAAGGATACATTGCGTGCGCCTGATTTGGCCAAGCTTGATGCCTTTTTAGCACGGGGAGGGAATCTCTTCATCGCCTTCGATCGGGTGAATGGTGACCTCTCTCAGGCTCAAGGCTCGGCTGTCGATATCGGCCTGGCGGCCTGGTTGCAACAAAAGGGACTGTCGGTAGATCCTGCATTTATCACCGATGCCAGGGCTGGTCAAGTGACCGTCCAGCAGCGCAGTGGATTTATGACATTTAATTCTCAAGTCAGTTTTCCCTTCTTACCTCTGGTACAGGGGTTTAAAGATCATCCGATCACCAAAGGGCTGGAGTCTGTCATTTTTGAGTTTGCTAGTCCCATGCGCTTTGTGGGTGATAGCTCCATGACATTTACGCCATTGGTTACATCCTCCCCCAAGTCTGGCACGGTGCAAGCTCCCACCAATTTTGACATCAATAAAGAATGGACAGATGCGGATTTTCCTCAGCAAAATCTGACGATTGGAGGTGTTTTGGAAGGGAATTTTGGTCAGATACCTTCTCGAATGATTGTCTTTAGCGACGGTGCGTTTCCAGTCAGTGGCCAGCGTCAGCAAAATGCGGACAATGTCAATCTGATGGTCAACTCCATAGACTGGTTGAGTGACGATACAGGCTTGATCGACTTGCGAACCAAAGGCGTGACATCGCGACCAATAGAAGATGTCGAAGAAGGCCGCAGATCATTTTTAAAATATCTTAATTTTCTCTTACCCATGGTGCTCATTCTTATTTATGGTTTTATTCGAAACCAGCGGAATAAGAGTAAGCGCATGCAGCGCATGCAGGAACAGTGGGTGTAATTGATAATGGACAATTGATAATGGATAATGAAGGGATTGGCAAGCCTGCCTTGTCGGCAGACAGGCCCGGATGTGCAACAGCAGCGAATTTAGTGATATGAATAATAAGAGATTAGCAATCATTTTTGCAGGACTGGCTTTGATTTATGTGCTCAGTAAATTATTTGGCACCAATCGTGAGCGTAGTTTTGATCCCAATATTATTCAGGTAGATACTTCGCAAGTGACCAGTGTGGTCGTGCATCCTGCACAGGGTGCGCCAGCCTTTACCTTGCGACGTGAGGGAGCCGGCTGGAAATTAGATAATAATGGTAAAAGCTATACGGTGACAAGCTCGGCGATAAATGCCTTGCTGAGCAATGTGTCTAGCATCAAAGCAGATAGGGTCGTTTCTAAAAATCCAGAAAAATATTTGGATTATGGACTGGATGATCTGGCCCGCACCAAATTAGAATTAAAAAATGGGGATAAGATTATTGATGGGGTAGAAGTGGGGCGTTTTAATTACAATCAAACGCCGCGCAGCGGAATATCCTATATTAAGAAAGCAGCTGCTCCAGAAGTATATTCGGTGGAGGGTTTTTTGAGTATGTCTCTCAATCAAGCCATGGATAATTATCGCAACAAAATGATCCTACAGACGACACGTGACGACCTCACCAGAATCTCGTACAACAGTGCTGGAGTAAATTATGAATATGCCAACCAAGGAGGCTTCTGGGTTGATGAAAATAACCAACCAGTAGACTCCGTTGGGATGCAGAGTTATCTCTCGACATTGGGATCCATTAGTGGTAATCAATTTGCGGACGAGGCAAGTGCGATCGGATCAGAATTGGGTACTATGCTTATCGAAGGGAATAATATGGCGGGACCTGTAGAGATCGGCGTTTATGCTTCACAAGATACCAGCCAGCAGTTTGTGTTGAGTTCTTCGCTAAACCCTGAGGGTCGATTTTTTAGCGATTCCAGCGGAATCTACAAGCGACTCATCGCCGACTTCTTTGCCGTGCGGGGAGAACAGTAGTGCTATGACCAATTCTGAGATTGCGGCTTCTTTTGGGCTCCTTGCCAAACTCATGGAGCTGCATCAAGAAAACCCCTTCAAGATTCGATCGTACAAGCGAGTCGCGAGCTTTCTCGGAAAGCTCGATACGCCACTTGCAGACTGTACCACGGAACAGCTGCTGGAACTGGAGGGTGTAGGCAAAGCCATTGCAGATAAGATCCAACAACTTACAGCGACGGGAGCAATGGCAACTTTAGACCGATTCAAGGAGCAAACTCCCGCTGGCATTCAGGAAATGCTCCTGATAAGAGGCTTGGGTCCCGGTAAAATCAGGACGGTCTGGCAGGAGATTGGGGTTGAAAATGCCATTGATCTTATCTATGCATGTCAAGAAAATAGACTCATTGAGCTGAAGGGTTTTGGGACAAAGACGCAAGCGGATGTTTTACAGAAGCTTCAGTTTTATCTGGAAAATCAAGGCAGCAGCCTGTATCCTCACGTTGTCTCTGAGGCTCAAGATTTTCTTGAGCTTATGCGCAGCTTGCCAGGTATCGAGAGAGCAGAAGAAACGGGCGAGTTACGGCGCAAGCTGCCGGTCATCGATCTACTAGATATTCTTGTGCAGGGAGATGCAGCTTCTGTCCTAAATACACTTTCAGATCACGCTGAGGTTGAGCCGAACGAAGGTGTGGATGGTCAGGGCACCTGGCGCTCACGGATAGCTTACCGCATATCGTTTTGTACGGCTGAACAATTTGAATATCAATGGCTTGTGTCTACTGGCCCTGATTCATTGATCGAGTCATTGCAGATTTCTCAGGAGGGGAGCTCAGAAAAGGAGATACTGGAAGCCAATGGATTGCCCTTTATTCCACCCATTGCTCGTGATTTAGCGACAAAGGATCAAGCGCCACCGGCCCGGTTGATCCAGCGAGAGGATGTGCGTGGCATGATCCATGTGCACAGTGCCTACAGTGACGGTGTGGACACAGTGGCCCAGCTTGGAGATCATGCAGCAGGACTGGGATACGAATATCTTGGACTCACCGACCATTCAGGCATCGCCGTTTTTGCCAATGGTCTTTCGCCAGAGCGGGTCGTGGAGCAGTGGGCAGAAATTGATCGCTACAACGAAGGCGGAAAGATTAGGGTGCTTAAGGGAATAGAGTGTGATATTCTCTCAAACGGAGACCTGGACTATGACGATGATTTTAGAGCTCAGTTTGAATTTGTCATAGCCTCAGTGCATACCAACCTAAAGATGGATGAGGCGACCGCGACCGCCCGAGTGGTGCGTGCTATCGAGAATCCCTCGACCAATATTCTCGGGCATCCTACCGGTCGCTTGTTGCTCGGCCGCAGCGGCTATCCTTTAGATATGAGTCAAATCTTTGATGCCTGCGCAGCCAATCAGGTTGCGATCGAGCTGAATGCCAGTCCCTATCGACTTGATCTCGATTGGCAGTGGATTCGGGAGGCCGTAGATCGGGGCATCCAGATCTGCATCAACCCAGATGCACATGCCCGAGCCGCTATGAAATATGTCGATTATGGCGTCTCTGTAGCGCAGAAAGGGTGGCTTAATGCAGAATCCTGCCTGAATAGTTGTGGTGTTGAGGACTTCCTGAACTTCTGTAAAAAGGGCTGATTTACACATCATTAACAAACTCGAGCACAACATTTTAAGGGAATTAGCCTTTAATAATGTGTTTAAAGCCTATTTTTACAATCAACAAAATAACTTAACATGAGAAATTTGTCTTCCGTAGCACTCTTTGTACTTGCCATAGGATGCCTGGCCATGACCAGCTGTCAAAGTGATGGCAACAGTGCGGTGAAAGATCAGGCGCGCCAGGAACTAGAAGGGGCCTCTGCCAATGCGGTTTCAACATCGAACCCCACGTCACCTACTTCGATCGAAACGTCAGCAGCAGAAGAAGTGATTCCAACAGGACCTCTTACCACGATTGAGTTTGCTGAAACCAAGCATGAATATGGTTCTATAGATCAAGGTGAGAAGGCTGCCCATACCTTCACGTTTAAGAACACTGGCAATGAACCTCTCGTACTCTCCAATGTAAAGCCAAGCTGTGGTTGCACCACACCGAGCTGGACCAAGGAGCCAGTTGCACCAGGAGAGACTGGATCGATCGATGTAGAGTTTGATTCAAAAGGAAAATCAGGTAAGCAGACCAAGACAGTGACTGTCACTGCTAACACGGAGCCTGCTAAAACTGTATTGACTATTTCTGGTGAAGTACTGAAGCCCGAATTAGATCCGAGCTAATCGCTTGATTCAGATAAGACTTAAGGAAGCCTGCATAATTGTTTATGCAGGCTTTTTGCATTGGTGCACGAGTCTATTCTTTGGTACGCTGCTGTGTTCACTTACGATTGGTATTCTCCCAGCCCAGGTTGAATTCAATCTTCTGATTACAGATGCCCAAACCCATGAACCCATTGCCGATGCATTTATTTTCCTTGAGGGTAGTTCTATAGGAACCACCAGTGATTTAGAAGGGAAAGCAGTACTTCAACTAGGTCGCTCAATCCCGAACGCCCTGGTCATAACGCACATTCAATATCAAAATAGGGTACTTGAACCCAGTGACCTGACCTCTTTCGAGATACTGGAAATCAGCTTAAAACCTC
>CAJQNM010000369.1 GCA_905479665.1 uncultured Saprospiraceae bacterium | reverse complement strand
GTCGGCCAAGAGGGGGATCTGACGATCTTTAATTTTTAGGAGGTCATGCTCGTGATCACGATGCACGGGCTGCTCCACCATCACGACGTTGAGCTCCGTCAGAGCGGGTAGATATTCCTGGGTTTGCTCTATGCTCCACGCTTCATTGGCATCGATGATAAATGGTGAATCGGTGACTGCCCGCAATCCACGCAGCAACTCGAGATCCTCTCGTCCGGCCAGTTTTATTTTGTAGAACGGCCACGGTTGTGCTTTGATTTTTCGTTGCATTTCAGCTAAGCTCGCCAAGCCAATCGTGAAGGAAGTGATTGGCGTCGGAAGATTGCGATCATACCCAAACCAGTCCACGATTTTGCAGCCATTGATTTTACCATACAAATCATGTGCTGCACAATCGAAGGCCGAGAGGAGAAAAGGCTCGTGACCAAGGATGGGTGAGATGTGTGAAAAATACTGTTCAGGCGTTTTCAGCCGAATGGCATTCAGCCGACGCATATTATCCTGAATCAGATCAATAAAGCGACCTAGCCGAATATGATAATAGGGTATTTCAGTTGCTTCCCCATATCCATGATGATCATCCTGCGCAAGTGTGAGGATGAGGGCAGTGCGGTGGGTGTAGACCCCTTTAGATATCTCAAAAGGATGGGCCAAGGTATGTTCTACAATCTGCCATTTTATTTCCATCAGGAAAAAGATGATTCGAGCAAGGTGAGGGAATGATTCGTGGTATCTAGCCGAGCTCTGATGCCCTGAGGCAGCGTAATTTGATGATCAATATGGCCAAAGGGAAAGCCAATGAGCAACGGTTTTCCTAGGGGCGTAAAAATCTGGCCGAGGGTTTCGTGTAGGGATAGGGAGGGTGCGTCTTCGCCTGGCTGGCAATCATTGAAGACGCCCAACAGATAGCCAGCGGCTTCGGTAAAATCGGTCCCTTGAATGAGCTGCACCAACATGCGATCGATGCGGTAGGGTTTTTCGCCGATGTCTTCGATAAATACAATTTTATTCTTGTACGATGGAGAGAATGGCGTGCCGGCCATTGCTGCCAGAAGAGAAAGGTTGCCTCCGATAAGAGCGCCCTCGACAACACCCTCGATCAGTGTTTGTACCTGATAGGCAATGTCCGTTGCCGCCAGCGTTCGATTTTCTGTGGCTGGGATCAAGACGACTTCATCCTCTTCCCACAGTGCACGAAAGTTGGTTTCTGAAAATGGGCTCAGTTCTGCCGAGGCGACCGGGCCATGAAAAGTAACAAGTCCGGCGTGCTCAAGAAATGCACAGTGCAAAGCGGTGATATCCGAATAGCCAAAAAATGGTTTCGGGTTCTTCGCAATTAGAGCGTAATTAATATTTGGCAATAGACGGGTACAGCCGTAGCCTCCACGTAGACACCAGATGCCTTCTATTTCCGGTCGTGAAAACATTTCGTGCAAGTCAGCTAGTCGCTCTTCATCGCTCCCAGCCAGGTAGCCATATTCTTTTTGAGCGTGGGTGCCAAGCACCGGAATGAAACCAAGGTGCTCAACATTTTTGATGGCCAGCTCAACACGCTCCTCCGAGACTGGACTGCCGGGAGCGATTAGTCCCCATTTGCCTGCTGGCTTAGGCCGTGGTGGTTTGATGCGTAGAGGTGTGTGCTCGGGTTGGATGGCAGATACCCCGATGGGCGCTGCGGCTAGTGCGACGGAGAGTCGATGGAAATCACGACGTTTCATATACGCAAAATAAGTAAATCCTTAGCTGACTTTGCTCCCTTGTGAGGTTGGTCGACAACGCATCTTTGGGCGTCTCACGCAATCATGGGTGGCATGATGACCTGTGCAGTGCGCTTCTATCCGTTTCGGCTAAATCTTATTTACCTCTAAATAAAGTGTATCACTACTCACGCCGGTGAAAATTCCTAAACCATTCTCTACATTGGTTGGAGGCTGTTCCAAGGAGAGTGTAGAGTTGCCGGCACTTTCATACAACGTTGCATACTCAGGATTTACTCTAAATACAATGACCTGATGAGTGCCGTATTGAGTCAGCTCTCTTCGAGTATTGATGGAGTAAGAGTCTGAGATTTTCGGTTCGGTAATTAGTGAGAATCGGGTTTCTCCTTCATTCGCGGCTATTGCTGCGGCAACGTTTTCATTCACATACTCTGGATTGGTTTCAATATTTTTGATGACGATGTAGTAGTATTCACCTTCGCTATTGTCCCAAGTGATTTCAACTGGATCAGTGGTCCCTGCACCAAATCCACCAAATGTGCCAAATTCGACTTTGGGCAACTCCACTTCATCTAAAGACAGTCCTGCTTCTTTTTTTAATGGAATATAGGTTTCGGCCGAAACGCTTTTTCCTTCCCATACAAATTCTAAGCGATAGTTTTTATCCTGCTGAATGAGCACTTCAGAATTTTCGTATAACCCATTTCCTTGAGATATTAAGGGGTATTGATTTGTGGATTCTAATAATGTTACATCAAGTCCATCAAGTACAATGGTGTTCGTGTCCAGCTGAGAATACGAAAAACTCTGTGTTATTTTTATACTGCCAATGGGTTGTCCTGCGACCAAATAGCCTTCTACCACTGCAGTTTTATTTTCTATATTTTCTATACTTTGTTTTTCACATGCAATAAATGTATAGACCGAAATGACGAGTATAGTTATGTTTCTTAAGAATTTCATTTTTATAGATTTTAAAAGTTAGCGAAGTGTCCAGCTAAAAAACAGACTTGGAGTAAAGCCTAGGAGCGAGACATTGGTTTCTAGCAATTCCCCTTCAATGACTTCATATTCATTGTACCAGGTGTTTTTTCTGTTGTAAATATTGGTTAGTGATAGCCCAGCACTTGCCTTGCTGTTTCCAAGATTGAAATTATAAGTTCCTGAAAGGTCAAGCCTGTGATAGTCATCATAGCGAACCGTGTTTTTATCGCTTACTTCAAAAAAATCATTAGTAGTTCCGTCCAAAAGTTCAATTTCATAGTAGCCCGTAGGTGCAGTATATGGTTTACCTGTGGCATACACGAAGGTGGCTCCAAGTGTCAGTGGTCCCAACTTGTAATTTCCAACTAGTTTCAATTCATGCGTTACATCCTGATTGGCAAAAAACGGTTCTGCTCCGAAGGCTTCGAAGTCGTACTTTACCTCCCCTAAAGTATATCCTGCCCAACCCGTAAACTTCCCAACTTTACGTTGCGCTAAAAACTCTATGCCTTTGGCGATTCCAGACCCTGTGTGAAAAAACTCCTGATAAGTTATGGCTTGATCGCGACCTATCCCAGTGGGTACAAACCGAGTCGAGTACTCGGATAGACCATCAAGCTTTTTGTAGTATGCCTCTACATCAAAAAGCCAATTGGATGTTTCATAACTAATGCCCACAATATTGTGAAAGGAGGAACTGATTGGTATTTGTACATCGTCAGACAATAACCAAAAATCGCGACTCCCCTGTTGGATATCCTCCCGTACGATACGGTTGGCAAATTGATAATACTTGCCCCAAGCCGCCTTCAATTTTAATTTGTCTGAAAGCAAATATGTTAGAGAAGCCCTCGGTTCCAGATAGAGTTTATTGGTAATACTATAGTGAGATGTTCTTAGGCCGCCTTTCAAAATAATGTTCTCGCCAAAAGTATGTCTGTCTTGTAAATAGAGGGTGGTGGTTAAACCCTCATTGTTTCGGTCAATTATGGTAGAGGTATCATTCTGAGTGAAGGAATAGTCAATATCATTGTAGATGGCGTGCAAACCGAAATCCATTTGATTGTTTTGAGATATTTTGAACTCATTATCCAGCCTTAGGCTGACATCTTTGAGGTCGTTTTGCTCGAAGGTGCCATTGCTTCGTACAATGACACTATCAGTTCGCGTAATGGTCGTAACATCACTTTGGTCTCTCTCACTATAGTAATTGGAAAGGGATAAATTTGCGTTGGAATAAAAACGATTACTCCAGCGACGTGACCATTTTGCACTCGTGCCCCAGTTTCCCCAATCGGTTAAGTCAATATTTTCTTGATCAAATGTAAAATCCAGTGTAATCCCTCCTCGATTACGGAAGGCGGACTCATCAACATTGCGAGAATTATCTAAATTATCTTGACCATTATAGAAACTCAGGCTAAAAACATCTTTGGAATTTGGTCGATACGTTGCCTTCGAATTGAGGTCATAGAAATAGGTATTTGGCTGCACTTCTTGCGATGCAACTCTCCCACGCCTACCTATTGGCTGAGGGACTTCACTGCTTGCGGCTTCACTACTTGCTGTGTATGCATCAAATATATTGGTATAGAAATTGCTTTGAAAGGAACGCCTGCCAGTGACCATAAACGAGCCTTTTCCCTTGGCAAAAGGAGCTTCCACAAAACCGTTCATACTTAACAGGCTGATGCCAAGTCCCATGTTAAATTCCTCTGTGTTGCCGTCCTTACCTGTGAGTTCTACCACACTCGACAGTCTCCCTCCGTATTTCGCGTCAAATCCCCCCTTGTACAATTGAACATCTTTGATGGCATTTGAGTTAAATGCGCTAAAGAAGCCAAAGAGGTGATCAACGTGATAGACCGTGAAACCATCAAATAGAACGAGATTTTGGTCTGGTGTACCCCCTCGAACGTACAATCCTGAGGAGCTTTCATTTGAGCCACTAATACCAGGCAATAATTGGAGAGAACGGAAAATGTCTTTCTCGCCGTAACTTGGTAGTTGGGCTAGAGCAGCTGGAGAAAGACCGATGCGACTGACTCCGGTAGAAGCACTCAGCATTTGTTTCTCTTCCGAGGCTCTGACGAGCACTTCTTCCAGCTGTACGCCAAAATCATTTAGCAGTACTTCGATTTGGGTAACATCCATATCAGGAGTCAGTCGAAATTCTTTAGTTTGATATCCTATGTAGCTAATTTCCAGCAGCGAGGTATCAGAGGGTACCTTAAAAAGCGTGAAATAGCCGTCAACGTTCGTTATGACTCCATTGGCTGTGCTGTTCAGCAGCACATTTGCAAAAGGTAGAGTTTCCCCAGTATTTTGATCTTTTACGGTCCCAGCAACAGTGATGTTTTCACGAGTTGGGGTAACGTTTGATCTAGCGATAATTGGCTTCTCAGCCCTTGGGAAGAGAATGATGGTGCGAGATGATTTCAGTTCGAAATCAATAGGTGTATTCTCCAGTATTTTCCTCATAGCGTAGTCCAAGGAGGATTTTCCAAACGATGCCGTAATGCGAATATCCTCCACCAATGTTTTTTCATATTCAAATACTAGATTGTGGTTGATTTTTAGATGGAGAATAACCAAGGGAAGCAACTCCTCTTGAAAATCGCCCTTGATTTTTAATTCCGGTGAGTTTTGTGCCTGAGCAACTATTTTTACAAATAGAAGTAGGTAAAGTACGAGGGAGAATTTCATATTTACAAGTTTTATTAATTCAATTGTTATCCGATTTGAAAATGCCCTAGGTCATATTTGAAGCTGAGCATGAAGTATTGTTGCAAAATATTCGTCTGGATATCTTCGGTGTAGATGTCAGATACCAGACGAGATAGATTGTTGTTCTGTTTTAGTAGATCGAAAACAGATAGGTTGATTTCACCTCTTTGATCTTTGAAGACCTTCTTTCCTATGCTCATATTCCACAGCATGAAATTTTGGTCAAAATCATCGGATAGACCTTTGTATAGTTGATGAGTTAGGTCGGTCCGGAAGACAAATCCGTCACCTACAGCCCAATTAAATATCAAGCGAGTATTTGTATTTATATAGTTTGTATTGATTTCCGGTTGAAGTGTATTCGTAACAGTGTTAAACAAGCTTCGGGATGATAGGGTGAAATCAATTTTATGGCTGATATTACTGCCTAGCGTCAACCCAGCTCCTATGACTGTATTGTTTGAGTAGTTTAATGCTTCGTTCACCAATCCCAGTGTTCGGCTGTGATCGGCACTAAAATCAATGTTGAGATTGGATTTGAGTGTTTTGATGGGAAAGCCGTACGTAATATATGAGTGGAGATCCCAATAGCCATCTAAATTTGAGGGCATGGTCAGTTGGGAGCCCTCTGGTATTTGATATTCGGTAGAAATTGGGAAGGTGTTTTCGCTTGCTTCCAGATAGGTACTGCTGCCTATGTAATTTTTGGTGTAGCCTCCTTTCAGAAGGACGTATAGGACGGAGGACTTCTCGGCGTTTGTTTTCGTATAGTTGGCGAAGAGACTGTGCTGATAGGATGGAACCAATTCAGGATTCCCAATTGTCAATTGAAGTGGATTGCTATTGTCGAGGACATCTTGCAGTTGTACTATGGATGGGAGTTGAGTATTGGTCCGGTAAACCAAGCTGAAGTTTTCTGAGCGAGAGGGTTGGTACTTTAATCTAATGGTTGGGAGAAGATTTACAAATGAATTCTGGCTATTGTCTGCAAGGGGAAGAATTTGTTCGTTGAGCAATTGTGCCCATTGCACCTTAGCACTTGCCATGAATCGCAAAGCGCCTTGCTGAGAGCTAAATCCTCCTCCTAGCTGTTGAGAGAAGTAGTCATTAGAAAATACATTACTGAGAGATGGATTCAGTTGGTTGAAAGCTTGAGCTTGTTCCTCAAAGTTGAAGGTTTCTTTATTGCTGTCTTCCTGTTGATGGCTGGCTCGGTAGTTAACTTGTAACATACTATTATTTCCAACCGGCTCTGTATATTGAATATTGGCCGCCATATTCCAGCTATTCAAGTCAAGTATTGAATTTTGATTTATTAGAGTTGAATTAGACTGGCCAGAGAAATATGTATTTTCTGACAGCAGAAAACTGTTACCGTTTTTTGGTGCGTATCCCGAAGTAAGATTTACAGAAAGCGTTCGGCGATCTTTTTCGAATTTGTGTTTCCACAACAGGCTGTTGTCGAGGCTAGTGGTGCCGAGATTTGTGCTGAGATCGATCTCAGATAAATTTAGTAGTTCGCCATTGATTTGGCTTGTGCCAAATATGGTTTCTGCACCGTCATTCCCTTGCTGGCTTAGTTTGGTTTGCCATACTAAAGAATTCATATCATTGATTTCATACTTCACAAGTGCTGTAAATCGATGGTTAACATTGGTGCTTTCAAAAATATTATCTTCACTATATATTTCTGTAATTCCCGTATTATCAAAATATTGTTGGTGAACCAACTGTTCCGTACTGTTGTCTGATTTGTTGAAAAAGTAGCTGGCCGATACCTCCGTTTTGCTCAGCCATATGTCAGAGAAATTGATACCAAAGGCATCTGCTGCAGTGATACCTCCCTGTTGAGGTATGAGGAAGTCATTTGAAGAGGTGCCAGAGCTATTGCCTCCCTTACCGCTCGCGTTTCTGCTGCCTCCACCATTCCTGTTTCCACCTGCACGACTACGTTCTGTAGATCCAATTACACCCAACAGATCTTCTGTTGAGAAATTCTGCTGATCCACATTGTTCGACATTCCTATGACTGAGATGCGTTGGTCACCATTGAAAATATTTATGTTGCCTCCTGCTTGATATTTGTCTTCATAACCATATCCAGCATAGATTTTTCCGAACTGCCCAGTCCGTGCATTTGTTTTTGTAATGATGTTTATCGTCTTGGAAGTTTCGCCATCATCAAAGCCCGTGAATTCTGCTTGCTGACTTTGCTGATCAAATATTTGGATTTTGTCAATTACTTCAACAGGGAGATTTCGAAGGGCAGCAGTCGGATCATTTCCGAAGAATGGTTTGCCGTCAACTAGAACTAGTTTCACATCCTCCCCCTGTGCTTGTACCTTGCCTTCCTTAATGATCACAGTAGGCATTTTCTCCAACAGATCTTCTGCATTTGCATCGGGAAGTGTTTTGTATGCCGCTGCATTAAATTGGGTGGTATCTCCCTTCTGCTGAACGGGGACAACCTGCTCAGTTACTTGAACTTCCTGCAAGTAGATGCCTGCCTTTAGTTTAATGGGGCCGAGATCTAGTTTATCCTCATTTAGACTTAAGGATAGCGTAAACTCTTGAAAGCCTATGAACGAAATGTCCAATTGGTAAGGACCTTTTTTAATATTTTCAAATCGAAATGTCCCTTTGTCATCAGTGCTTTTGTAAAAGCTCTGGCCGGTTGAGACATCCGTTAGTATGACGTGAGCACCGATTGAGGGACTGCCGGCCAATGAGTCAAGGACCTCTCCGGTAACTGCCCCATTTTGAGCAAGACAGAATACTGTAAGAAATTGTGCGAGTACGACGAGCCACAATTTTTCCATTAGTTGATACTTTTTGATTGATATTGCGAGATCAGTCCTTTAGAGACGCGCGCGACTTCCACCTCCTTTTGAGGCTCTGCCCTTTTCATTTTCAGCTTCCATGCTTATATACTGTTCGTATTGGTTTGCGGTTAGCACCTGTTTCATTTCAGCATATTTGTTCTTTTTTAAAGTGGCCCTCATCGATTGCATGGCACTTCTATCACCAGCAACTTCTCTTCGGAGGGATGTTGATTTTTCATGGTACTTTATATTTATTGCTTTAACCTGTTCTGTTTGGACATCTGATAGTTTGAGATGAGTGACCATGTCGGCAGTCATTTTGTCTGTTGCCAATGATGAGTTGTCAATGACTGCAGATGTTGCCGAGGAGCCGTTTTGTGTGCTGGCGCAATTGCTCAGAAGAGAGCAGAGTAGGAGCGCAAATAATTGAATTTTCATAGTATTTAGTTTTTTTTGCGAAAAGAATATGAATTGCTTAGATGTAGTTGAGTTATACCAGAGGATTTTGTCTCTTTTCGGTCGTGAATTACGAATCTTGAATTTTGCTTCAAATAGTAGTCTCACGTTCCCTTCACTACTTCGTATAGTGGCGCACTACTCTCGCCCAGCACGGCCTTATAGTATGTTTCATCCCATCGATAGTAGACCTGGGCATCTAGGTTTACGACCTTGTATCCGGCTGGCAATTCGTGGATCCTTGCTCCCAGGGGTGGACTGACGGCCATGTATCCTCCTTTAGAGTAGGGAGCGTAGAAGGTGCCATAGTAATAGTAATAGGGCCTGCCTAGATGTGAAAAGTGAAAGTAGTTTTTAGGCAAATGGGGAACAACAATGCCGATAGGTGGAGCTATGGTTACGAAGGATTCTCCCACTGGTTTGTAAAAGATTCCATTTTCGAAATGGTAGCTATTGTTTTGGTGACGAATTACGACAGCCTTTTCTGGCAGTACCTGAATTGAGGCTCCTATGTGAGGTAACTGACTGGACTGCTTTGATGGAGCAGGTGCCTTCCTTTTCTTAGATGCTATTTTCTTCGAATTTTGCTTTTTTTGAGCAAAGATGGGCACTTGAATAAATGCAGTTAATAATATAACTGCAAGCATCGATTGAGAAAATTTCAAAAATTTGAATTTCATGATTTAGTATTTAATTTGTTAATAAATGAGATACTTGATTCTTCAGATCTTGTCAGTTCATTGTTTTGGTGGAATTTGGCTTTTCACTGAAAGAGCACTTAGAGGGACAGATCTGATCTAGTAGGAAAGGCAGTGAGTATGTTGAAGCATTCTTACGGTGAGAAGGAAAATTGCAGGACGTCCTTGAGTTCGGGGGTATTTTGGCTTGTAGCAGAAAATCTAATGAATAAATTGGGTTGATCTTAGTTCGTGATGGTAGACCTGCTGTCGATGGTGGAGTGAATGCAGTGTTCGGTGATGATGGAGGAAATTTCATGTCTTTTTTATTTATACCTCGAAGATGCAGGTGATGAAAGTGCTTCCAAAATCGATTCAACCTAGAGGAGTAGGTTGTCGAAGAAGAGTTGAATCTTCTCAATAAGTGCCTACTGTGTCGTATTATATCAGTTATTGAGTAGAAGAGGCAATTGATAGAGGAAAAGGCAGGCTAGGTTGACAATTGCTATATTTTGGGTGAAGTTTATACATATTTGGAGTATGGTGAAATTTAGGAAATATGGTATTTGGTGGCAGATATTGCTGTGGTCGGGTGGCTGGTTAGTGGTTTATTTTATTCTCTCCAATGGCTTTGAGAATCCAGAACCTTTCTATAGAAAGGGGGTAGCTAGTTTCATCGGAATAGTGACTATCGTTGTTGTCAACATCAGATGGCTACTGCCTAAGCTCTACTTTGAAGGGAAGTTGAGCGCCTTTGTTGTCGCAGGTATTGCTCTAGTCTTGGGGACCGTTATAGTGATTCATGCGGAAGTATTTCCCTGGTCAGAATGGTTTAATGTTATTGTGAGACCCAATTTAGCACATGGAGGGCCGCGCTTAAAGGGTACCAGGGGGGTGTTAATTGGATTTAGATGGTTAGCGCATGTCATTCCTTTTGTGGTTGCTTTTTTAGGAAGTACCGTTATCGAAATTAGCCGTTTTGCCCACAAAAAGCAGAACGAAGCCATTCGCTCAGAAAAGGCGAAGCTCGAAGCGCAGTTAAAGTTCCTTAGATCACAAATCAATCCTCATTTTCTTTTCAACGCACTTAATAATATTTACAGTTTGACTGTCACGCAGGCACCTCATGCTCCTGAGAGTGTGATGCAGTTGTCGGAGATATTGAGGTATATGGTCTATGATTCGAATGAGGAAAAGGTAGCTTTGAAGCGTGAGATCAACTACATAGAAAATTATGTCAACTTAAAGCTCTTGAAAGATAGTCGGGGCATGGACGTGCGGCTTAATTTTGATGGAGCATATCCTGAAATGATGATTGCTCCATTGCTTTTTATTCCTTTCGTTGAAAATGCGTTTAAGCACAGCCAGATAGAGAATTTGAAAGGAGGACTGATCGCTATTGAGCTAGAAACCGATGGAAACGAATTGCTCTTTAGTGTGCGTAACAGTCTTCCTAAAGGGGACTTCACGAAGGACAGCGTGGGGGGTGTGGGTTTGGAAAACATCCAGAAGCGTCTCGAATTACTTTATCCCGATGGGCAACATAGTCTGAAGATGGATCGGAGTAATGATGAGTTTAATGTATTATTAAAGCTTTACATTCAGTGATGGAAATAAGCTGTTTGATCGTAGATGATGAGGAGCCGGCTAGAGATCTGCTGGAAGATTATATCAGCCGGCTGCCCTATTTGAAGATAAGTCGCAA
>CAJQNM010000368.1 GCA_905479665.1 uncultured Saprospiraceae bacterium | reverse complement strand
ATTCCTGACATGCCCAGTAAATTGATGTCCAACAAGATCATATCGATCGCATGGATGTCTGGATCTGTTTGGATCAAATCCTCCACTCTTCTCGCCGTAAAACTCACTCTGAAATTTTCGGTTCCATTAAAGAAGGTGCTCAATGAATGCAGAATTACCTTTTCATCTTCGATGATAGCCAGGTCTATTTTGTGTTTCATATGCTGCATTGCTTTGTCTACAATATTACGAAGTAATCTGTGTCCTGTCAACAAGGATACGGGATCCTGGCATAGTATGCTCTCCCTAATTGTAGGGAGAGCATACTAATTTCTGTCTGAATTCTTTTGTGCGGCATAATTTTGACTCACTTTGCCTTGGTGCCCCTCGTCTAGATGAGCTAATGCATCATGAATATTCAAATAATTATTTTCCGCTCCAATCGCATCCATGAGCCCAGCATGGTTAAGGATATCCCGCACTGGACCACGAATATTTGTCAAGACTAATTTGATGCCACGTTGTTTGAGCTCAGATAGAAGTACTTCAAAAGTATCAATCCCAGTACTATCGATATGTCCGATAGAGGATGCCTTCAAAATGATGGTTTTAATTTTTGGCGCATCATTTAGCTTGTCCAAAATAGTATTAATAAAATGTTCTGAATTTCCAAAATAGATATCTGCATCGTAGCGAAAGGTCATTAAATCTTCATGAACTTCAGCTTCGGGAAAACGTGCAATATTGCGATAGCTATTTGTACCTGGTAAAAGACCAAGTACTGCATAGTGCGGCTTGGCTGTTTGCCGCAAAACTAGAAATATACTGAGTACCATTCCTGCAAGGACGCCCAATTGAATACCTAAAAGGAGAGTGAGTAAGAACGTCGTAAGAAAAACCGTAAAGTCTCTTCGGTCAAGATGATAAATATGCTTGAAATAGGCTGGCTTAATTAAGCCCACCACAGAAGCTATGACGACCGCTGCCAATATAGGTCGAGGTAAATAATAGAGCAGATGGGTTCCGAAAAGTAGGGTCAGTGCAATAATTAATCCACAAAATATGGATGACCACCCGGTCCGAGCACCCGAAGCTTCATTGACTGCAGATCGAGAGAAACTACCGGTGGTTGGAAAGGCCTGAAAAAAAGCACCGACGATTTTGCTCATTCCCAATCCAAGCAATTCCTTGTCAGGATCGATGGTTGTGCGCACATTTTGAGGAGCAAGGCTTTTGGCGATAGCGATGGATTCGATAAAGCTAATCAGTGAGATGATCAAGGCCAATGGAAGAACTCGCACAAAATGAGACCAGGAGAGGAAACCAAGCTTAAATGCGGGCAGTCCGGAAGGTACCTCCGCTAAGATGGCGACTGAATGACCGCTGCGAAGCAGGAGCCAAGTGGCGACTGTGCCGAGGACTACTGCAAAAAGTGCACCTGGTAGTGACCGGCGAATACGTTTGAGACCCAATATCAAAAGAATGCCGAGTAGACCCATGCTTAGCGAAAGAGGGTCGATGGACTGGGCATACATACAAAGCTGCCTTACTGTTTCCAGCATCGTCGAACTGCGAGGTATTTGCAAGCCAAACAGAGATGAAAGCTGACTCACAATAATGATGATCGCGGCTGCCGAGGTGAAGCCGGCCATAACGGGCTGGGAGATGAATCGCGCAAGAAATCCCAATTTAAACAGAGAAAAAATGCATTGGATGATACCGGCTGCCAATGCGGTCATGATCGCCAGTTCAATGTATAGTTGGGAGCCGGGCTCGGCCAGAACACTCAAACCGGCAAAAAGAATAATCGATATGAGGGCCACAGGGCCGACGGATAGAAAAGGGGAAGAACCCAAAAGAGGGTAGATCAGGGTTGGAATGAGTGCAGCGTACAGTCCATAGATGGCCGGAAGACCAGAGAGAACCGCATACGCTATGCCTTGGGGGATCAGCATCACCGCGACCGTCAGGGCTGCTATGAGATCCCGCCTCAAAATCTGTCTTGTGCTTCCTTTCAGCAAGTCGAAGCTCACCATAACGTAAAATTACGAGTTTAGCGCCGTAGGTGTGTCGGATGCCAATGCCAAATGCCCTTGGAGCTTAGTAAAGTCTCCCTGAATAGTGACCACATCTTTATTCATCGCACGAATATATGATTAGGGTGAGTTTCGATGGATGGCAGCAGCCAGTTCTTTAAGTAGTTTGGCCCCCAGATGCGCAGTCATGTTGTGATGGTCGCGTAGTGGATTGAGCTCAACAATATCACCAGAAATGATGGGTACGGTGATCTTTTGAAGCATGGAGATAACTTGGCGAGGAGACATGCCACCGGGCTCATAGTGAGATACTCCAGGGGCATACGCAGGATCGAAGACATCCAGATCAATCGAAATGTAAAGCGGTCTATGAAAAGCCAGTGTTGCGAGTTGCTCAAGATCTTTCATCATAATGACTTCCACCTCAAATCTGCGGATTTGGTCCATTTGATGAGCACTAAGGGTTCGGATACCAACCTGGATTAAGCGCTGCACTTTGCCCTCCTCCATGATCCGTGCGAAAGGGCACGCATGTGAATAGGGGTCACCATCGTACGAGTCATACAGGTCAGTGTGTGCATCAAAATGCAGGAGATCAAAATTCTTGTGTTCCTTCGAGAGGGCCTGAACGGTCGGATAGCTGATGGAGTGATCGCCACCAATAAAAATGTAGGGACGGGTTACGTCTAGCTTGGTGAGCTCCTGAAAAATATCTTCGTATGTCTTCACCACCAAGTCATCGTGCATCTGAAGACCGAGATCATCGTATAGATGGTGCCCCTCTTCGGTGAGCAAACTGGAAGAACCATCAAACAGCACCTGGCGAATTGCGGCAGGTGCATCCTTGGGGCCCTTGAGAAAAGATGATTTGTCGTCAAAGGGAATTCCGATCACATTTATCATGCTACATAATTTGTATGAGTAATTGACATGATTAATTAGAATCTTATTTCGCGATCGGGAAGCTGTTCTATCGGAATCTTCAACTGCTCCGCAGCGATAAGTTCAAGTCGGTCTTCGATATCGGTTGTTTGTAAATCATCGACAAAGGCATCAAGGATAAACAGTAGGGTATGCAGCTGCCTACCCATGCTTTCGAAATAGGCATTGTTTAAAAATGTTTCTTTGATATGAGGTTTTGGCTCGTCGAGGAACTTCATTTTGGATTCCATCAAGATGGTGACCTGATCGCCTTCGAGATGGAGTCTTACGTCTCCTTGATGATTGCCTAGATGACGAATAAAAGGAGCCAGCGATCGGGTGTCATTTTGCAATTTTTCCAAAACTTCAGAGTCCGTCCAGAATCCATATTCAGGGTTCTTGACAAATCCACCAAACCATCTCTTGAGCAAATCGGGTTTGCTTTGAATCCGACTGCGGGGGAAAGATCGACCGGGAATTCGGAATTGAAATAGCAACCCCTTGAAAATGGTGTGGGTGTTGTTTTTGCTGCCCTTATTTTTTAGATGTACCTCAGAAATATAGAAAGGACTCTGTTTGTATGTGCCTTCGATTACATCTTCTTCCATGTAGATGTCAGCAGAGATGAGCTTTGATTTCTCCAGGATGGTTCTTACCCTCCTCGTTTCATGAGAAAATTGAAAGGATACCTCTGGATAATAATCGGTCATGAAAGCACGGACTAATCTTGCACGCACTTCTTCTTGGAGGTTTTTATAGGGCTTGCCGACTTTGTAGTACTGCAAGGTAAGAGCGCAGATGACACCCATAGCTCCACCAAAAAGCCAACCGGAAGGAGGAAACAAAAATCCCGAGACCACGGCAAGTGCAATCGGGATGACAAACAACCATGGCATGACCTTGCCTCGATTTTTCAGCAAACCAAGGCGCTTCTGCTCAGCAGACTCTAGTTCATTATGAATGTTTAGTTTGTTCAATGCAATGAAGGTAGTCAAAGGACAAAAAAAATCCCATCCACTAGCTGTAGATGGGATTGATATCCTACTTAGAGGGATCTAACCTTCCGTGTACCCCTCAGTTATTTCAGCGCTCCGGCTTTGTATGCAGCAGATTCTTTGTACTTGCCTGCAGGTACTTTTGCGTATGCCGTTGCTGCTGCTGATTTTTGTCCAGCAGCTTCGAGAGCCTCTGCGTGGGCGTAGATGTATTTGCCTTCTTTCTCGGCACCGCCCATTTCTGCCGCCTTTGCTCCATGGGGTACAGCGGCACTGGCATCTCCTTTTTTCATAAGACTTTTGGCCATGTAGTAGTGTACATCGGCAGTCTCCTGGCCGCCATCGAGATAGGCTTGCCCAGCGGTCACGACATCATCATATTTCTTCGCACTGTAAGCCTTTGTGATAGCAATGTATCCGGTTTTCAGGTACTTCTTACCAGCTTCCTCTTTGCCAGCTGCTTTAGCTGCCTCGTACGCTTCATAGCAGGCTTTTACTGTTTCAGTAGGTTTCGCCTGAGCTGAATAGACCTTCGCTTTTCCGTAGATATTTACGTATTGGGCAGGATTCATTTCGGCCCCTTTTGCAAAAGAAGCAAGAGCTTCATCATACGCTTTGGCGTCCAGCTGACTGTTGCCTTGATAGTAGGCTGCAATAGCGCCGTTTTGCTTGGTCAACTTGATGATGTCTGCATCGGCTTCTGCATCTGCAACTGCTAGTGCCTCGTCGAATAACCCACCAGCTTTTTCATAGTCTTTGGCCTTGAGTGCTGCGAGTCCATCATTGTATTTTGCAGCAGCAGTCACTGCAGTTTCATCTGTGGTCGTCGTTTCAGCCGCTTTTTCGGTAGTGGTCTCCGTCTCCTCTTGCGCAGAGATGTTCAGAGTGAGAAAGCAAAAGAGCGACAGTACGAGAAATTTAAACTTCATTCTAGTAATTTTTTGTTAGCGATTGTGTAATAAATCGTGAATGTGAAAAAGTGCAAAAATAAGAGTTTACTTAATAAGTCAAAGGGGTTAACGTAACAATAACACCCTACTTGTCTCATTATCAAGGCATACCGTCCATAGATCAGTACAATGTTAATATTATTACATTATGATTATAATTATGTGTAAGTAATTGATCATTAAATCTTTAAATAGAAGAGGGACGGTAGGTGGGTGTTTTGGCTCAGTATCGATAGATTTACAGGCGGCCAGCTGCTCTCTTTAGAGATGATGACGAAAAAAAATGCGTAACTTCTGGCTGTTGATTCTTAAAACTTTGACAAATGGAGACACAGAAGGTACGAAATCACATGGCCAAAGACCTCATCACCTTTCGGCCCGAGACAGACATTGACGAGGCAATGATGACAATTCTAAAACATAAAATTTCTGGAGCACCAGTCGTAGATAGTGCTGGAAAGTTGGTGGGAATGCTCTCGGAGTCGGATTGCATCAAGACCATTTTAGAGGGGCCATACAACAATTTGCCTGGTGGAACTGGGACCGTGGAGAAGTATATGTCCCGAGAAGTAATGACCATTGACGCCGATAAGACCATACTTGATTTGGCGTATCAGTTCCTTAATACAAGTTTTCGCCGATTTCCAGTGATTGACAAAGGCCGTCTCGTCGGTCAAATCAGTCGAAGTGACATTCTCAAAGCCATAAAGCGAGTCAAGCCCAAACTCTCTCACTCTCCCTCGAGCTGGAAAGGGCGGGAGCCGATGTAGATTGTACATGCCTCCGGGATAGGGTGTAATGTCATAACTGTTTAGTCAGATTCTTGAAATGGTGGGCTGACATTATTGCTACTTTGGCGTCGTGAAACCCGGAGAAGGAAAAACTTGTTGGAGCACAGATATCCCTAGGAGGAAAAATAAGTACCTATCTCGGTTGCAATATTCTACTTTCAGAAGCTCAAATTTTCGACTGCCAGTAACCTTATATTTGGTTGGGCTGGATACTATTTTATGGAAGGAATACTAGATACTTTTAGAGCCATCATTGATGATCTCTTGGTGGATGAGAAAATCAAACCGGTAGCTCGTTTTCAATCAGCTGAGCGATTGTATGACTGTTTAGATCTTGATTTGGCAGACGCTGGCATTGAGGACAGTGAGCTTCATAAATCGCTAAGAGATTTAGTTTTCAGTACCCCCCGAACCGCGACGACGGGATTTTTTAATCAGCTATTTGGTGGCAGGAATGAAAAGGCCATCCTCGGAGATCTATTGGCTGTTATGCTCAATAATAGCATGTACACCTACAAAGCTGCTGGGCCTCAGGTGGGTGTGGAGAAAGTAATCTTGAGAAAGGTGTGTGACTTGCTCGGATGGGATACCGATGCAGATGGCACCTTTGCGTCAGGCGGGTCGATGACCAATTTCATGGCGATGGTGATGGCGCGCGATGCAGCAGATGTGGCCATTAAGAAAGCCGGAATGAAGAATACGCTTCGAGCCTATACTTCGGTGGATTCGCACTATAGTATTTCGAAGAACGCGGCATTTTGTGGCATTGGTAGGGACAATGTAGTCTTGATCGATACCAATGAGAAGGGTGAAATGCTCACCGAAGATCTAAGCTTAAAAATCAAATCTGATCTTGCTCGAAACTATACTCCTTTCTTTGTCAATGCAACTGCTGGCACCACCGTTCTGGGCGCCTTCGATCCTCTCGAAGAGATTGGTAGGATATGCAATGAACAAAGCATTTGGCTGCACGTAGATGGTGCCTATGGCGGATCTGTTTTAGTTAGTGAGAGCTACCGACATCTCATCAAGGGAATAGGTGGCGTAGATTCCTTTAGCTTTAATGCGCATAAAATGCTCGGAACCCCGCTGACATGTTCTCTCATTGTGGTTAGAAAAAAGAAACATCTCCATACTAGTTTTAGCAATGATGCGAGCTACCTCTATCAAACGAATCATGATGATTTTAATTTGGGAAAGACATCGCTGCAATGTGGAAGGCGAAATGACGCCTTAAAATTCTGGACGCTATGGAAGAGTGTCGGCACTAAGGGGTTGGCGCAATTGGTCGACAAGCAATTTGCATTGGCAAATACTGCTCGGAAGTACATCAAGTCGAATGCAAACTATACGCTTTACAGTTTTGACGATTCCACTGCCGTATGCTTTAACTACCTAGACATTGCAGCGCGTGACTTGTGCACTCAACTCTATGAGCATGAAGAGCTGTTGGTCGGATATGGGACTTTTCGTGAAAATGAATTTGTGCGCTTGGTCACAGTGAATCCAAATCTAAACAGTGAGGAAATTCTAGACTTCTTCAAAAAATTGGAGATTTTTGTAGCAGAACATTTTTAATATTGACTCGACTTACATACAAATTGGCTTGGTACAAACTGCGCAATTGGGAATATTGGCCGGTCTGGCTGGTCTACCTGCCCTGTTTTTTTCTCTATCCCATTTATGCACTTCGATGTCGATCTACGCTCTTTTTTACGGCTGCAAATCCGGGCATTGCCAATGGTGGTGCCTTCCTTGTTCCCAAAGATCAACTCTACGATAAACTCCCCAAAGACCTGATTCCTAAGACATTGTTGTGGCGAGACAATTCTTCTGCAGACCACGTTCGAGAATGGATGCTCGCCAAGAAGGTCTCTTATCCGCTCGTTTTAAAACCGAACTATGGTGTACGGGGGCTCGGCCTACGTATTGTCTCGGATGAGCAGGAGCTGACAAGGTGCATGGATCATACCGACGCTCCCTACCTGATTCAGGAATATATCGCTTATGAGAACGAGCTGGGAATATTCTTCATCAAGGATCCACAGAGCAACAAAGTAGAGATATCGAGTATTGTGAATAAAGGATTCATGCAACTGGAGGGTGATGGGGAGCACACGGTAGAGCAGTTGTTGCAGGCAAATAATAGGTATGCACTTCAAATCGAATCGTTGAGAAAACACAGCAAATTTGATTTCGATCGCATTCCAAATAAAGGAGAGCTTTTGGAGTTTGACAAGATTGGAAATCACTCACGCGGCGCCGTCTTTTCGGATGGTAAAATGCTTAATACGCAAACCCTACAAAAAATAATCACCGATATTCTTCGCCATCTCGACGGTGTCTACTATGGCAGAATAGATCTCAAATTCAAGTCAAAAGAAGAGCTTGAAGCTGAAAAATCGTACAAGGTCATTGAAATCAACGGTGCCTTTAGCGAACCAGCTCATATTTACGATCCATCCTATAGCCTTTGGAATGCATGGAAGGTGATCATCAAGCACTTTGGTTATTTGTTTCGTATCAGCGTAGATATGATCAATCAAGGTATAAGGCCCATGCAGTTTTCAGAAGGGGTGAGATTGATTGTTCAGCATTTTAGAATGAGTGGAGGGTATTTGCGGTAGTTCTCACTGTGTTTTATCTCGGTTCAAGAGGTTCAAAAGGTTCAAGAGGTCAAAGGTCCAAATGATTCAGATGGTGCAATTAGGGCAAATGGAAAGAAGGGGAAATGGGATTATCTTATTTTAGCGCTTCATTGAGCACTCTACGTGCTTTTGTTTTGCAACAAATGCTAAAATTCTTTGGAATATGAAGACCATAAACTACTGCCTGGCGCTGATCATGTTATCTCTCTTATCGAGCTCATGTGTAAGCAAAAAGGTATTTCAAACAGCACAAGATGATCTTGCAAAATTGCAGAAGGACCTTGGCGACTGTGGAGAAGATCTGAATAAATACATGGGGCTGCTATCTACGTGCCAGCAGGAGAAAGCAAGGATTGAAAACAACTTGCAGAGTGCTCAAGATCGAGTGCAGACCAGAGAAGAGCAGATCAGCGATTTAAGGGAACAAATTACGGATGTAAGACAGCAGCGTGATGCGCAACTACAACAAGTGGAAGGTCTCACCACTTTATCGCAATCCGCAACCGATAATATCCAAGAAACACTTCAGCAATTGGAAACAAAAGACCAATACATTCACCTTTTACACGCTGCTAA
>CAJQNM010000367.1 GCA_905479665.1 uncultured Saprospiraceae bacterium | reverse complement strand
GGCAGAACTCGAAAACCGAACGAATCCAAAGCAGCTAGCTAACGGCTAAAGAAGAGATTCTTATCCTTGTTTATCGCTTCTGTTCTACATCATTCTGCATTCTTTAATAAACCAGATGGCTATCAAATACTCTCTTTGCATTAAGCACCTATACCTCAACCAGATAATTACCATGCACCCAACCCTGCAATCCCGCAACCATATTGACGGGGTCAAGCACATCTACAAATCGCCATGAAGCTTGACTACTCAGAACATCAACCCTTGTATCTTTAGGTAATGGACTTTCTGGCAACCGATCATATTCAGCCCCGGGCCCGTATCGAATATTTAAATCTGCCGCAGTCTGCAAAATCATTGAAGTACTATCTGCTCGACCGAGAACCTTTGATCTAAAACTGGCCATGGGAAATGCTGGTCCCGGATCGGATTTCCGATGCGGTGCTATATCATCGTGACCCAGTACTTCCTTGATATTGTACTTCCTAACTATTGCAATGGCCACTTCGATGAGTGCATCGATTTGAGCTTTCGGAAACTTGTGCCATGCGCCTTGCAGTATCTCATTTCGATGTGTTTCTTCAAGGACCTCTTGATCATCGATCAGCACATTAAACCAAGTGAACCACATTCCAGGACCACCTTTCAGCCGGCCGCCATTATCCAGCTCGATACCGATGCTGTGATTATTGAGTCCATTTATTCCATTCCAACTACTTCGACCGGCATGCCAAGCTATTTGGTTGAACGGTACCATTTGCACCACTTCACCATCTCTGCCGATTACTATGTGCGCAGATGCTTGGGCACTTGGATTCTTAAACCAGGCTACGGTACTATTTAGACTAGCTCCGGCAGTGTAATGAATCACTAAGAACTTTTGATCGAGTATGCTGGTACGTTTATTGATGGTGGCTTCAAAACGAATGGAATCGTTTTGGTCTTTACGTAGTCGGTGGTTTTTTATTTGCATGATGAGTAAATTATTTTAGACAACCTCACTTAAGATGTATATCGGGACATCCAACGAAGTAAAATATTTTTAAAAGAGTCCAGACGTATTGTGCGTAATTTTCACTTACCCTCCTTGGCCAACTCACGCCCAATACCGCCTTCTACATCCTGCATGCTGATCGGTCGCTCTCCGTGTGCAATAGACTGCAAACACACAAACTGCACAACATTCATGATCTGGGCACCCGTCAACTGATACTTGGTGGATAGTGTTTTCAGACAGAATGATTCATCGAGTTTTGCTTTCTGGGGGAAGGCATTCTGCCATAAATGCAGTCGTTCATCGACAGCAGGTGGTGCGAAATAAATAATAGTATTAAATCGGCGTATAAATGCATGGTCAATGTTGCTTCTGAAATTTGAGGCTAAGATTACCAGGCCCGAAAATGATTCGACGCGCTGTAGTAAGTAGGACACTTCCTGATTGGCATATTTATCATGGGCATCTCGCACTCCAGTTCGCTTACCAAATATTGCGTCACACTCATCAAAAAATAGGATCCAGTTCTTATTTTCTGCTTTGGCAAACAGTGCTGCCAGGTTCTTCTCTGTTTCTCCAATATATTTCGAAACGACAGTTGACGTGTCTACTCTAAAAACTGGTCGTTGCGTGAACTTACCGAGTAGGGTGGCAGTGAGTGTTTTGCCTGTTCCGGGAGGGCCATAAAACAGGGCGCGAAACCCGGGTTTTAAGTTCTTCTTCATACCCCAGTCCTCCATGAGTGTACTGCTGTGTATAACCCAATTGTGGATCTCCTGAATTTGCGCGCGGGTGCTTTCTGAAAGGACAAGGTCTTCCCAGTCAAGTTGAGTGTCAATATGCTGAGCCGGAAAACTGATGCTTAGTTTAGGCAAGACGACTCTACCGGTAGTAAAAACTTCCACAAATTCCCGGTCGATAATCAGCTTACCACTCAACAGTGGTTCTCCATGATTGATATGTTCAATGGATAGGATTTTTTCGGCGATAAATGGGTGTTCTTCCGAGAAGAGCGACATGTACTTCAGGCGGGCCTGAGTATCCATCCCTGCCAGTAAAAAGAGAATTGTTTCAGCTGTCGGTAACATGCCTCTGTGTTGAGCGCCTTTTGCTCCACCAAACTGTGGGAACTCGCCACCTTGCGGCAGATACTTCTGTATTATCTGGTCGAAGAAGCCTGGCATGATATGAGGAGCAAGAGCACTCATGAGCATGACATACTCCTCGTAAGAAGGTTTGTAATGAGCTACGAATTTGCTCAAAGGATCTTCTGATCCATTCACCGGCGGTGGTGATGGCCAGTTTCTTCCGGACTCTTCGGGGATCTGAAAATAGATATCCATTCTTGCGGAAATCACCGCAGACAAAAACTCGAGTCCCTGACTTAAATATTGATTTATCATATGGCTTGTTATGTTTCGACTTGCTGCAAAACAATGCCGTTAGAAATAATTAGTGATTAGAGAACGATGTGCGCGCATATCATCGGTCTTTGTAATCATTTTTTACTTGTTTTTAAAGCCGAACTTCAGCCCACTTATTTTTGCGCTGTCACTGACTACCTTAAGAAGGTCAGAGTCATACGTAATTCCAACAGGCGCTATTTCCAGGCCGCCGTATTCTGCGCGAATGTTTTTATCCTGAGAATTGTACTCACCGCCAGGGATGACGATATTTTCGATGCCTTTAGCTCCACCTCCAATCGATCCTTCGACAGCTGGCGTACGTCCTTTTTTGTAGGATCCTTCGATGTGCAGATCGTCAATGCTTTTCGAGCCCTTTAATTCTAGTGAGCCCGCTTTCTTTTCTTTTAATAATTCACGGATGACTTCCTGTGGGCGCAGCGATACATCAGCGTCAATATCTACTCCATGAATATTTTGAGAGACTGTCCTTTTCAGCGTGGCAACTTCACGCATCAAACTTCTTTGTATAAATGCCACCAGCACTCCAACTGCCTTCCCAATACCTTTATCGTTTACTTTGCTTTCTATTTGCGACAGAGATTTCAGCGCATCGTCAATACTGGCTTTGTCCGCATCTGCAGCCAGAGATACCAGCGTAGGATTTACATATTGTAAGTATTCAATCATGCCATACAAGCTGTAGTAATCCTTTTTCGAGGGATGTTTGTAGCGCGTTTCGCCGAGAGCAATGCCAATTTCATCCCAATCGGTCGCAGTACTTGCGAGATCCAACCCCCAGTACCCTTCTATGTCCAAATTGATACCAAATTGCTTCTTATCATTTTCAAGAACACCCGGCCACATTTTCACATCTCGCAAGAGTAGGCCCACTACACGATGGGCATCGCCAGAGGCAATTGCATTGATATCAGATTGAGCAGTGGGCGTAGAGAACCAACTCAGCCACCAGCGGTTAAGGCCCTCGCCAATCGCTTTAATTTCCTTGCTCTTCCAAAATTTCATGCTTTTTGTAGACGCCCATATCGACATGATTACCGACCTAAAATTATTGACAAGTTTTTGGGAGATTTCTACATAGTGCTGCCCTTTGTACGTTTCCAAATTCAAATCGAGTTCTGCGCTAAATATTTTCAGCTTTGCATGAGCAGTTCCGGAAATTGCGTCAAGGTATTTTTTAGTCATGGATTTGGAAGCCCTTCTTTTAGCTCCAGCAATCATCGATGTCCTGTGACTTTCATAAGCCTTTTTCGCAGCCTTATACCGATCGACGGCTGGCCAAAACTCTGGGTTTTCGATCTCGATTTCTGCATGGTAGAAATGCGATGGAGTTTTGATCATCTCAGAATGTGCCTTATCACGCGCCCGTTCCAGATCAAGTAGTTTTATCTGATTTGGTGTACGCCCGGTTGCCTTCGCTGCTGGGGATTTTGCCGGCGCAGTATCCTTGTATTCAATCTTCACATTAGAAATCTTCACTGGAACCTTGTCCTCCACGACGCCGACAAACGCATCATATGGAGCCTCAAATGCGAGTTTTTCAATACTCCCATCTCCCAACTCCATATTGCCCTTGATCTCTAAATCGCAAACCACCTTAAAATAGTCCCCGACTTTCGCCTGACTCGGCACACGGAGAGCAAATCGTTTAATGGTTGGTTGGACGATTGTATACTTTTTGACTCCTGCCGGATCAATTGCAATAATCAATGATTTGATATCAATCTGTTCCGGATCTGGCATTCTAATGTAAGCCTCCGATTTACCTTTCTTGCCCGTACTGATAAATGAGAGATCCAATTTGCCACCTTTAATCCCGGAAATGGTGATTTCTCTTGATTTATCAGCATTCAACTTTGCTTCGACTTTCGTTGCCCCTAATGCTTTTGAATCCAGCTTGAGGGTGGTCGTACTCCTTTCAAGGCCCTTAGTCTTAGTGTTCACTATGTTGATGCCCCCAGCGGTCAATCCTGTCGCAGTAATAATATTATTCTTATCCGCGCCCAATTTTATTTCCACACCTGTCGCTGTGACTGCCTTACTGTCTTTGCTCTTTATCGTCGTTATCGATTTGACGCTGGTAGTTGGATCTTTCTGAGAAATGGTCATACTTGGGAATCCGCCGCTCACCGCTCCCAGATTGATAAACATGTTATTGTGCTTGTCCCAGCGGAAGCCAAAGGACTCAATATTGACGTCCAATGCTGATCTGCCGGTGGCGACATCCTTTTCGGCTAGGAAACTACCGTTTGTGAGCGCTGCATGAATGCTATCTACGCTTGCTTCGATGACGCCCGCACCGTGCGCAGCATTTACCCAGCCACCCTTTTTGCCTAAAACATCAATACCTTTCCATGATGTAAATCTGAAGCCCCCCGCCTTTACATTCGGGACGTGCAGAGCTTTGTCTTTTGAGAGTATCACATCGATTCCTTCGGATTTATTATGATACTCAAGGCCAAATACTTTTAAATCGCGGATGGACAAAGCTTCTAAATAAATATCATAGACTAGCTTGTCCTTTTTATTGAAATCCGCATACGCTTTTAATTTTACATCTACGTCCATCGCTTTGGACTGGGGCTTGCCACGTTTGGCTTTCGGGATGATCACTATGTGTCCATCCTTCTCAATATGCAATGCTGGCAGTGCAACCTCCTCGAGCGGCAGCCTTATTTTATAATAGCCCGGCTTGTCATCCTTGCCCTCGACATAATCTACGCTAATCGGTTTCCCTTTTTTGCCTTTCAGTTCTACTGTCGAACTGGATTTACCCTGCTTAAATGTGCCGCTGGTGTCCAATCCTTCCAATCGTGTTTTACCAAAGAATTTGAAGAATTCTTTGGGCGTATAGGTCCTGCCATTTCTGCCCAGTGCCTCTAAAGTCAATGCATTGAACTTGCCGCGATGCACCGTAAGTGATTTTAAGACGCTGCCCCGTGCGGACTTCTCTTTGTATGTGACACCACCAAGATCCGTGGCCCCGATTTTTATTGAAGCATTATCATCAATTGTCTGTAGCTCTGTTTTGCCTTTATGTAATAATACCCGCAGCCCGCTAACATTGATGTTTTCAACACTGACGTCGTCCGATTTTGGCAGTGAGACCTCTTGCACCGATCGCACGCTTGGTTTGTCACCCTCTTGTGCAGGTTGCTTGTATTCGATCATTCGGGCGGTGAGGCCCTTTGCTTTGATCTTGCCGAGATGAATTTTTCTGATTTCCAGCGTCAGCGGTCGGGCAGCCTCTTTCTCGACCATTTTGCCAGTAGCCTTGTCCACTGTCTTGGTTGCGTCTTTTGCAAATAGCATTTTGACATCCGCTTGCAGATTTGTGAGTTCTATCGCGTCTGTACCCTTGATACTCTGAAGTTCAAATTCTGGCGACTGAATATCAAGAGAAGGAATCCATGCCGATCCAATGTTAACTCTTGTTTCAATACTGTTCTCCGATTTATCATATTTCAAAATCAGCGCGGGCTTCTTTCCTTGCTTCGTTCTATTGTCCAATGTGGTGTCGAGGCCAAATTCTACATTTTCTGATGACGTTTTATCCTCAGAAGTGCTCGTATATTTTCCTTTAGCCTTGACATCATTAATGCGCAAATTAATGTTGCCTTTATCCGGATCATAATCCCATAAACGCAATCCCCAGATCTCGACTGGTTCATTTGCTGGAAAATCTAGGAGCGGAACATCACCACCCATTTTGACGCTAAGGCCGGTAAACAAAGCATGCTTAATCGTCAGATTAGAAAGAATGTACTTTGGTTTTGCGCCTGGAACCCTGTCCAGCGGATTTTTTACAAAATCCAGCGCTACTGAAAGTCGAATGTTCTCAAAGATGGGATTACCACCCTCGATAAGCATTGAGTTGGATTTGAAGGCCAGTTGTGTAGCAGTAATTAATGGCAAGCGTAAGTTCTTTACAGCAATGCCGGTTTCTTTATTGTATTTCGATGCGCCGCGGCTGCTTACGGTATAGGCACCATCTACTGCACCGATCTTAATATTCTCAATGCCCTCAAGCTTAGGATTGATGAACCCGACAGATTTGAGGAGATCATTTATCATATCCTTGACATAACCACCGCCTTTGAGGTCTATGCCACGGAAGGCCATGCGCACATCGAAACTCTTATACTTGGCCTCATACGCTAACAGACGCTTGCGTATGATAAACCGGTCTGCTGAGTGGCCTGAGGATTTGACCTTCTTGATGTCTTCGAAATATTGATTGTCCAGGTAATTCAGATCGGCGGTTAATGCTTTTCGCTCGGCATTCACTACATCGAATTGGGATGGGGAATACAATGGATGCGTTGCCTTGGCTGCATTAAATTCGTTTTCTAGTCGCTCATTTTCTTTGCGCAGTTTTGTCATGATGGCGCGAATTTGCTCCATCTCTGCGAAGCGATCCTGACGCTTCAAGCCTTTGTCTACGGCAATTTTCATGAGACGTTCTTTCTCATTTTCCAATGCCAATATATTTTCAGCGGCCTCGCTACCTGCTATGTCTGCTTTGACTTTCCTAATTCTTTCATCGATTTTCTTGATGCGCCGCTTTATATCAAACATTGCGTCGATTGTCCAGGACATCGTCTCCTTTACTCTAATGCCTTGTCTGACCAGTGTTTTTTTATCTTTCTTTTTAGCAGATATCGTAATGTCATCCAGAAATCCTGCGGTCGTATCATAGATATTCCGCACTCTTAAATGTGTAAATGTGACTGACATATCCAGCGCCGAGAAATCATTTTTAGCAATTTCGCCGATGATGTCTTTATATGTCCGGTCGGCACCTCCACTAAATTCTTCTACAACTGCCATAGCAGTGTAAGGCAATAGTTTCAATACATTCGGTAACAGATAAAGAAGGACATTCATCGAGAAATCAGCGTTTTTCATCAGGCCAAGCCAAAATCCCTCTGCTCCTGCTATCTTATTTTGTTTCAACCTGATTCGAAATCCCTTCACCCCAATCGATCCGATGGTCAACGTTTTTTTCGGTGAGACTGTCTGGAAATGATTCAATAGAATATTTTCGATGTCAATGGTCAGGTCAACGCTATTGTTTGATTCACTGGAATCCTTTGCCCATGACAAATGCAGGGCCAGACCTTTCAATACACCACGGCCGCTGCGATAAAGCGTCCCATCACTGAAGAAATTTGGCCCCTCTATTGGTAATACTCCGGCATAGATATTTGCTTGCCTGACGTCATCGCGAATACTTGCGAAGATTTTGGACGTGCGCATCTCATTTTTTGTCTTTTTAAGATTTGGCGCCAGCGTTGAGGAGCCTTTGTGCCCCTTAACAGCATTGTCCAGCCAGGTTGTGTTGTAGTAGTCGTCCTTGTATTTTGCACCGCTAAAACGTAGTCCGCCAATAGACCCACGCATCATTGAAGACGCCTGTAATTTGCGCAAATCAAACGTGCCTCGCTGCTCCCCCCATACTTTGCCAGAATCACCGCCAAATAACGTTTGATCGAGTATATGGGAATATATCGATGTATCGTACTTAGCTGCCTTGACTATCTCCTTACGATAGGCAAAGTCTGCATTCCGATCAAAGCCATAGGACTTCACAATGGCAAGACTTGTTTTGGACATCAGCCCGCCGTCGTGTTTCGGCTTGAGTACTTCGCTTGTCACACGCTTTTGCAGGCCGCCACGTACTGCAATCGCCAGCAGAATGGCCAGTTTGCTATAGCTGTTAAAATTGGCCGGTTTCTTCATTTCCTTGAGCAATCGGTTCGCGTCCGATTCCTTTTTACCAGTCGGGTCACCGGGTGATGGGCTTGAGTCTTTATCGATCCCGAGGTCAAAGCCGAACTCTCTGACGGCTTTGTCCTCATAGTTCAGCGCAGAACTCATAAGCGCTGCATGATCGACTGTGAGCCTGTCGGCAAATGGGGCTTCCCAATTCCATGGCCAGAATGCAAAATCCCAATTATGTGGAAGTGCCTTATACTGCTTTTTGTAGTATTTCCGGTAATACTTCTCGGCATCTTTATCGGCTTCTACACTGCCAGAAAACAATGCGACATCCAGGAACGCACGTCGCTGCTCTTCCGGTAGATTTTTCATGATGCGATAAAGTTGCAACGCTTTTTTGCGATCTACTTCATTCGTGTCCGTGAGCGTTTCAAATGTAGATTTCCGCAGACCAGTAAACGGATCGAATTTCTTTTTTGTCTCTTTAAAAAGTCCTTGACCTTTATATTTTTTGTAGAACTTAATTTTTCGATCTACGGTCGGTGCGAGTAGGTGTAATGTGTGAAACTCTTTGTTCCCCCTGTTTGAAATGTATTTCTTTGACTTAATCGCAGCCGTAAGTCTTTCGACAACGGTAATCATACGCTGCCCGGAATATGGGGAGATGTGTCGCAACATGCGGTCAAATAGATTCATGTGCGCACTATACAGTGAGCGCTTTTCCGACTCAAGTTGATACCAGCAATCGATAGCGCTAAATGCCTGATGAACCGGTTTCAATAATAGTTGTGCCACGGAGTAGATATCGGCTATTGTATCTGGAGGAAGATTTTTGAGAAACAGCAATCGAATTTCAGAGTGGTCGTGTAACCACTTCTTTTTGGCTTGATTACCTAACCATCGCACATAGTCATCCAGCGCGAAATACGCACTAATGTATTTTCCCTCCAACAGTTTTTCACGGATGCTTTTCGCTGCGGTGACGGAGCGCGATGATTCTTTGCGATGGACAATTCCTGTTTGCTGATTGACATGGACGAGTTCATGTGCGAGCAACCTTTTGCCCTGCATGGTCCCAGGTCGATATTGACCAGATCCAAACACAATTTGATTACCACTTGTATAGGCTTTGGCATTAATGGACTGAGCCGATTCTGCCGCTTGTGCGCTGGTCTGTATTCTCACATGTGAGAAATCCTGCCCAAACCGTGATTCCATGTCGCGGCGCGTTCCTTTGTCTAAAGGCTTACCCTGATTGCCAGTGAGTGCCTGGTGAACGTCAGGAGTCGCAGAGGTACCGGAAACTGTTCCAGCACTATTTTCTTTGCGCTGTACCCAGACCTTTTTTTGGTACTGAAGTGAAGGTTGTGGTTCTTTTGTTTTTGAACTCCACAATTCAGGAAGCCGCGCGATGTCGACAGTGAGAAACGCACCATACCCCTTTGGTAAATTGCCGCTGAGCTGGTCAGGTAAAGTGCGCATGAGCCACATCGGTGAGTTGCCACCCCCTGGATTGTTGATAAGCATAGGTGTGGCCGGCAGAGTGCCATTAAAAACTCCAGATAGGTTGATGATGCCGCCTCCGAATGTGAGTTTGACATTGCCACCGGTGACTGGGCTAAAGCCAGCATCCTTGCTATATGCACTTTGCACACCTGCTGAGAGTCCAATTTTCGGACCGCCCCACTTCTTGCGCATAAGTGCCAACCATGCGTCAAATTCAAATTCCGTATCAAAGGTGTACGGCGATGCGGCTGCGCCGGGTAATTTGTACTTGAAAGACGACAACCCAAAGTATTCGCTATATGGCAAAAGCTTTAGCGGGAGCGCAATATTCTTGTCATTTAATAAGTCTATCGTATCCGCCCGAAAATTTGGATCAACTGCAAATGCAGTTCCCAGGATACCAAGATTAGCCAATCCAAATCCGATGATACCAGCCTTGTATTCGGAAGACTGACTAGTCCAAAGTTTATATTTTAATGCATCCGTTTGTTTCGTTTCCCATGTTTCATATCCGGGCTTTAATTTCAACTGATCATAGGTAATCGAAGCTCCCTCTGAAAGTACATCGCCACTCTTATCTTTTTCTTCTCGCTGAACGCGGGCAGGAGGCGGACCAAAAAATTGAGCAGCCGATACTGGGCTCTTTTTGTTTCCGGAAATTACCTGATCGGCAATTCTATCGGCCTGTTGTTCGTGAGCGTCTCCTGGAGTATTTACTTTGAGTTTTGGTTGCACTGATCCTGCGAAAAACGATGCGCTTTTCGAGCTTGATTTTTTATTGCGATCTGATTTTTTCGCCTTCATCAATTCAGTACAACTTAATAATTGAGCATGCGCTTGATAGCAGCGGTCA
>CAJQNM010000366.1 GCA_905479665.1 uncultured Saprospiraceae bacterium | reverse complement strand
TCATCATTCTCTATTTGAAGGATAAGATAGGGAGAAATAGTACGCTGCTCTTCCGTTGGCCCGACTAATCCGTCCGTATCGCATTAATCGGACTTGTCACTGCTGCCGAAATGCTTTTGATGCAGACTGTAAGTAAAGTAAGCGATAGAGCTCCTAGCCCAGCAACTGCGAAAATTAAGAACCAATTAATCTCAGCCTGATAAGCGAATTTGGCCATCCACGTACTGAGCAAAAAGTATGAAAGAGGAATAGTCACAACGAAGGCAATCGCAACAAGAATGATAAAGTCTCTGGAGAGAAGAGAAACAAGAGAGAATACTGGCGCTCCTAATATTTTTCGAATGCCCAACTCCCTCGTTTTTTGTTCGGCCACGAAAGTAACTAGACCAAGCAGTCCCAGACATGAAATAAATAGGGAGATAAAGGCAAAATAATCAGCAAGTTTACCCATCAGCGTTTCACTTTTGTAGCGCTGGTGATATCGATCATCCATAAATTCATAATGAAGTGGTACTTCTGGAATCACTTCCAGAAAACTCTTCTCAACAACTGCAAGGGCTTCCTTTGTTTTAGTTCCGTCGACTTTTACAAAAATATTCCCCGCATTAGGTGGGTCTAGTAAAAAGCCAGCTGGCTGAATTTCGCTATAGAGGGATTGGTTGTGAAAATCTCTTAAGACACCAATGACTTGCCTTGATTTGCCCCACCACGTTATGCTTTTGCCGATCGGATCGGGCCCCAGATTCATGACCTCAATCGCTTTTTCATTAAGCACGATGTGATTCGAATCGGGAAACTCACTCTCTCGATAATATCTCCCCGCAGCGAGTGGTACATTAAACACTTCTGGAAAATTATGCGCTGACCACAGTATGAAAATCTGCACATTGCCCTGATCAGGACGTTTTTGTGGCCAATTTACTCCTCCGGTAGAGGCGCCCATCTGATGCGGGTTGGGTCCAGCCGCGGTCACTCCGATGATTTCATCGTGTGCTTCCAGCGTATTCCGCAGTGCCTCATATTTTTTAGTGATTTTCTCATCCTGATGAATAGCAATCAGATGATCTTTATCTATTCCCAAATGAGTGTTTTGAACGAAGTAAATCTGAGACCTCACCACCAGGGCTGCTATCATCAAGAAAAGAGCTAAAGTAAATTGAACGACAACGAGAACACGCCTGAAGGACATGCTGCGAAGACTGGCTGTCACTCTCCCTTTTAGCACATGAATGGGTTGAAAGGAGGAAAGAACAAAGGCAGGATAAGCTCCCGAAAGGAGGCCAGTCAACACCAACACCAATAGAACCGCAAGCCATAAATCCTGATTAAATAGCTCCACCATCAGCTCTTTTTCTGTCATAGTCTCCAGCGTAGGTAGCAGCAGTCGAGATAGCAGCAGCGCCAAAAGGACTGAGATTGCCGAAATGGTAAAGGCCTCAGTCATAAATTGGCCAGTCAGTATTCTTCTAGTGGCACCAACTGTTTTGCGTACACCCACCTCCAGTGCTCTCTTTGAGGCGCGTGCGGTAGCGAGATTAACGAAGTTAATGCACGAGATTATCAACAATAATAAGGCAGCGACCAGGAAGAGTCGAACATATTCGATCCGACCTCCCGAAACCTGTGCTTGATCATCAAATTCACTATACAGATAGGCATCCTCAAATTTTTGCAGCATGACGCCCTCTTTCAGATCGCCTTCTTGCTTGGCCTGGAGCAGGGCTTGCAATTTCGCCTCCACCCGTGCTGGGTCTGAATCATCTTTTAATTCCAGGACACCTTGCATGACATTGATATCCCATTCCAATATCCATTCATTCGTATTAATATAGGCTTGCAGACTGTAGAGAAAATCATTCTTGATGGATGCATTTTCTGGGTAGTTCTCGATAATCGCTTCCACTAAGAAATCACCATTGTCGTGAATGTGAATTGTAGAGCCCAGGGCCTTTGACCTCCATTCGCTTCCGAAGAAGCCTTCGGCCAAATGTTCGGTAATAGCTATTGCGTTTACTTGTTGATCAAGCTGGCTAATGTCACCAGCTAAGATTGGGAAGGAAAACACATTAAAATAGTCCGCATTTGCATACGCGCCACGAGCACGAATGATCTTGTCCTCCACCTGCAGATGATCTTGGAATGTGGTCGGTATGGCAGCAAACCGTTCAACCTCTGGCAATTCATCGACTGCAGCAATAAGCAAGGGGTAGGCAACATTCTGTGAAACATCGAGCGTATTTTTGGACAGTGGAATAATCCGTTTTGCCAAATACAATTGATCGCCATTTACATGAAATTTATCGGTATTCCATTCACTTGCTACCCAAAGAAGCATCAAGAAAACGACCGCTAGAGAAATGGATAAACCAAGCACATTTATCGACGCGTATTTCCAATTTCTGAGGAGACTTCTCAGAGTCAATCTAAAATAGTTTCTAAACATAGCGACCGTGTAATAAGTAGATAATGAAAACCCGCGAATGGCAAATGGCCGTAAGTAACCAATGACCTGTAGACAATAATCGAGCTTGGCACGACGAGGTGAGCTAGTGATGTTATCAAGGTAATTCTCCGTTATATCTCCCTCCACTTCTTCGATCAACTCCTCTCTTAAGAACCAGCGGAGAAATCTACTCGCCCATTTCGGTGGTCCAAGGTTCTGATGTTGATCAGCCATAACCAAAGGTATTGCCAGCAAAACCGGGAAATTGATTCCACAGATTGATTCGAAGGTCACGTGCAATTTCAAGCGTACTCTGACCGTATGCTGTGATCGTATAAATACGTTTGCGTCGTCCACCTCTTTTAGCCGAAGAATCTCCCATTTCTGATCTTAAGAGTCCTTTTTTTTCCAGTCTATTTAAGGTTGCATGAACAGCACAAATGGTGGTCTTGCGTCCGACCTGCTCGGAATAATGTTTAGCAATCTTGAGAGCGTAGGCCTCT
>CAJQNM010000365.1 GCA_905479665.1 uncultured Saprospiraceae bacterium | reverse complement strand
AAGGTCAATCTTTGGATCGCATAGTCCAAATTGGCGTTTTCAAAGCTGAGCTCTAACTCGTCTAAAGCCATTTGTCGACGGTTGTAAGTAAATAATGGCTGATTGAGTGAGAGGTATAAATTATTAGAAAATGCCTTGTTTGAGTTTTCATTGAGACCCTCAATGGCCGTCTTATTGCTTTGCCATCCGAAAACATTGTATAAGCCCACGGTGCCACCGGTACTCAAAATAGGTTGCTCTACCTGAAAGGTACCCCTGGAGTATGTCTCTGTATTGGTAAACCACTGCGAGAATTGGTTGTCAAATCTTCTGCTGTTGTTAAAGCTGAAGGGCTCAAGCGTCAGTGAAAATCGAGATTTCAAGGATGCTCTTTCGGCGCGCAAATTGTGCTGAAACTGGTCTACCGTGAGCAATGACCGTTGGATGGAAGGACTGCCTGCTTCGGCAATCTCCAAGGCTCGCTGCAGGGTCAACGGTGTTTGGGCTCCCATTGAAGTATAGAACACCAAACAGATACCAAGAATTTGAAGTCTACTCATTATTGAATCATTTTATTACAACATCAATCCATTTTGACCATTTTGATGGCATCGGCAAAAATGGCTCGTAATTTACTTTCATTGGTTAAGGAAATAGTGATGGTATCGGACGAAAAAGAATAATCTCCCAAAGCGGTCCACCCAGACGGGCTTTGCTTACTCAATTCTATGGTCGGTCGATCTGTTCCGTTCTGGTGAGGGATAGAAAACTGATAACTTCCCTTTACATCTCTGCCCCATCCAAAAGATTCATCTTTAAAAACATGGAAATATACATCGTATCGTCCTGGTTCGGCCAGCGGAATTTTCCATTTGGCCACCTTGGACCCATCACCAGCCTTTATATAGAATGCTGAACGAATAAAATCACCATAAAATTCGTCATTTGTTGTAGCTGTCCAATTCAAAGGCGGGCGCCATACTCGTGACCCTTGATATTTGAATCCTTCTTCCTCCACTGGTTTTATCCATTTTCGCAAACGACTCACTTCTTCGTAGTGGTTAAATTCAAATGCCAAATGCTCATTATCAACAATGATCTCTCCCTCATCAACCCATACGAGTGGCTCGTCAATGACGGCTTCTCCTTCCCTAGCATTCTTGGCAGAGCTCTTCCCAATTTGTTCGAAACTATATTCTATCTGATTGGGTAAGTTTCCAGAACTTAGTGTATTAAAGTGAATACCCGTTGGTTCTTCTACCGCTAGAAAATAGGCTTCTTTGGTTTGCCCTGCTTCTAGGTAAAGTAATTTCTCCGTGTTTTCGCCTGGCGTCAACGTAACTTTGATCACCCCTTCCGTCAATCCCTCATTGGTCACTTGGTAACTCACTCTAACCATCTCCTTATTTCCGGCCAATACTTTTTCTGCAATCGGAATTCCGATCCGATAACGAGACTGCTGAATTTCGTTAAACCATTTGTCCATATGGTCTGATAGGTCCACACCAAATCTACTTTGCAGCCTTTCATTAAAATAGTCGAACGGCATATTTTGAAAGCGAGTCTCTTCCAGGATGTCACCTATAAACACTCGGAACTGATCCGTATTGGCTTTTGCTTGAATCAAAGAAAACAAGGTCTCCCCTTTCAACTCGATCACATTATCTATTAATTCCTGATTTTCCTTTAGCGTAAGAACCTCGGCAAAGGACTTTTCTTGCAACACCATATTAGCTAGCTCATTCTGGGTACTTCCACTGTTACGTCGCACCCATTCTGGTTCTTCATTTTGTGAGCCCCGGAGAAAGGATTCAAATACTCGATTCAGCACCGGCCAGTGCTCCGAATCCAGGTTGTTGGCCATTTCATAGAATTGTACAAATTGATAATAGGGATTAATCGACTCTTCAACAACCGTTCCTTGAAAATTGGAATTGGTACTTACATTCTTAAAGTGATAAAACCCATCCAAAAATCGATTTAATACGATGATTTGCAGTTCTTCTTGTGTCTTGTTCCTATCCCACCTTTTCTGGCGTTTGGTATAGCCTTTAAAATCATTCCTTCTACTGAACATAGCTTTCTCCGGAAAATAGACCAAGCCGGCTTGATTATTCTGATGAATGGACGTCCAGGTTCGATCATACGATTTGAAATCGCCGGGAACTTCTACAATAGAAAAGGCGGCAAAAGGATACTTCAGATCTGTCTTGCGCTCGTAGTCCCGTAAACGTTCTAAGATAATAGAAGGTAACGTATCTCGAATATCAGGAAATGCATCGTGAAAATAATCATGCCCCTCGATATGATAAACGGAAAATTCGAGACTGTCTACTTCCAGACTCTTCTTCTCGTACTGCCCAATGGAGAGCGATAGCTGAGGAAGCGCATGGTCAAGTTCAAATGAATAGGCATTTTCAGCCGTTTCATTCAGTCGGCCGCTAGAAACCGGAATCAAGCCAGGCAACGTCTCAACCATTAATCTGTAATGAATAAAGTCTTTGCGAAACCAAGATGCACTTTGGGTACTGTATCCGACACCAGCTTGCAGGTACCACGTTGCCTCCGGAGTGAGCAGTAAAAAATCAGGCTCTATATATGCATATCTCCTTCCGATATCATACAGGTTATCATTTGGTCTTTTGAATTTGAGTTGAGGGTCTATGTCTATGTACATTGCATCTTCGTCAATGGTACCCGCATAACTCACCTGCAAACGAATGTCGGTACCCGCTGGAACAACGGTATCAAATTTGACCAATAGCAAATGCAACTTCCGTTCAAATGCGATGTGCTGACCGTCTGCCATGACCGCATTTACCTGTAGACCAGGATTTATATTAAAAACGAATGCCCTACTTTCTGCTTTGCTTATTCCTGCAATGTTTGATTCTACCGCAATACCATCCGTCCCTTGAGTCAATATGATTTCGTGATCGTTGATATCCATTTGAGCATGAGCAAGGTATTCATTATTCAAGGTGATCATCTGCTGAGGCAGCTCTACGCTTTTCTCATATCGATGCAAATGTTGTGATCCTAAGTAAATTCCCCCTCCGATACATCCCACAGCGAGGAGCGCCGAAATGAGATTGTGCAGCCATGACTGGCGAAGTCTTTTCAACAAAAGAATGGATATGAAGATGAATCCCAAACCAAAGCACGTGTACATACCACGAAGCGTCCAAACCGTTTCCCAATCTCCAAAACCGGTGATTTGCGAATGAAACATAGGCTGATGAAACGCCATATAATCAAAGAGGTAATTAAAAGAACCTTTTAGGTAGATGATGCTGGAAAGAATGTAGCCAATCAATAATACAAACGTAAGCGCTTGATTGCGGATGATACTCATCATCAAAGCAGATAACCCAATGATAAAGACCAGCGTAGGAACAGAGATCAACAAAGGATAGTACAAGAAAGCTGCCCAGTCGATGTATGTATCATTTGCCAGTGCATTAAATATGGCGCTCAATATCAGTGCCGCTATATTGACCAAAAGGAAGATGGATAAAATACTCCAGGTTTTTCCCAAGACATAGCTGGCATTGCTCATCGAGCGCACATAGAAGACCTCGGTCGTGTCTTGCTTGCTATCTCTTTTGATAAATTCGCACGACAGAAAAACAGCAATAATCGCCTGTCCAATATTTAGGAGGTAAATG
>CAJQNM010000364.1 GCA_905479665.1 uncultured Saprospiraceae bacterium | reverse complement strand
ACTGCATCACTGCGAAAGCCCCGCTAATAAATTAAATATTACGGGACCGGAAACCATTTCAATTAAATCTCTGGCGGAGAGATTTGGTGCACTGTTTAATTGTACGCCTGTTTTTGAAAATGCACCTGCCGAAACGGCATTGCTTAATAATGCTCAACGTTCTTTCGAACTATTTGGCAAACCTCAAGTTGACCTGGATACCATGATTTCCTGGACTGCAGAATGGTTGTCTGCAGGGGGCAGAGAATTAGGAAAAGCAACTCATTTCCAGGAGCGCAAGGGAGATTTTTAGAGAGAAAGCCGACCACTATTAGTATGATTAAATTAAAAACAGAAATTAGAAGCGCTTTGCATCGGGGCACGGTCATCCCAGCCCATCCCTTGGTGCTCAACGCTCAGCGAAAACTGGATGAGGAGGGTCAACAAAGACTTACTCGTTACTACCTTTCCTCTGGAGCAGGGGGCCTTGCAGTAGGGGTTCATACCACCCAATTTCAAATTCGTGATCCACAGATTAATCTGTTTGAGCGCGTATTGACTCTGGCCGCTGAAGAGGTAGCTGCTCACCCCACAGCTCAGGCAGTGATCAAAGTTGCCGGGGTCTCCGGACCGGTCGCGCAGGCAGTCGCAGAGGCAAGGCTAGCTTCTGGCTTGGGGTATGATTTGGCTTTGGTCAGTAACAATGGCCTGGCTGCTTGGAGTGAAGAAGATCTGCTTCAGCGCACGCGAGAGGTAGCCCAGATTATGCCAGTGTTTGGCTTTTACTTGCAGCCCGCAGTGGGAGGCAAAGTGTTGTCGTACGATTTTTGGCGTGCGTTTGCGGACATCGAAAATGTGGAAGCGATTAAGATGGCTCCTTTCAATCGCTACCAAACACTTGAGGTAGTACGTGCCGTTTGTCACTCTCCGCGCTGTGCCGATATTGCACTCTACACTGGCAACGACGACAATATTGTGATGGATTTGCTGACGACTTATCGCGTGATGGTCGATGGCAAAGAAATCAACAAAGACATTGTAGGTGGTCTACTCGGTCATTGGGCTGTATGGACACAAAAGGCCGTCGAGCTCCTGGAAAAAATAAAGGCTGCAAAACAAAATGGAGCCGCAATTTCTGCAGATTTATTGAGTCTAAATATTGCGGTCACCGATACCAATGCAGCATTTTTTGACTCGGCCAATAATTTTCGCGGTTGCATCGCTGGGCTCCACGAGGTCTTGCGTCGACAAGGATTGATTGAAGGGATCTGGTGCCTTGATCCTCAAGAGTCTCTATCACCTGGGCAGCTGGAAGAAATAGATCGAGTATACCGAGATTACCCCCAATTAAATGATGATGCTTTTGTGCAAAGATTCTTGACTGCTCACCTACACCACCAATCACTCTCAAACCCACACGGCTGACCCCTGACCCCTGATTGCTCACAGCTCAATTAAACCTCCCAGCCCTTTCGATGATCCCGGCCCACAAACTGATTCGCCTCTTCCAAGTTTGTGATGCGCATATTTTCTCCGTCCCACAATAATTTCTTACGTGCATAAAATTGCATGCGTCCACGCTCATCTTCCTTGCCCAACATTGCGCTACGGATAGCCAGGTTACCCATCAGGACCGTTTCGGTCATGGGACCAGCATAGTCAAAGGAAGACGTCAGCCCTTGATGTTCGGGACTATCAAATCCTGCTTTGCATGCATCGACCCATTTGCGGTGGTGACCATATTCGGGTTCTTCTGATTCTTCTACTTCGGGACCAAATTCTGTCTTGCCACCCTTTAAGTAGAGCTTGGGCATCAAGGGCGAGCTGTCATTAATATTGGTGGAAATAATTCCTTTTGAACCAATAATTAAAACGCCATTGTTACTGTGTTCTCCCCCGATCTCGCTATTGGCAGGAATCAGGTCTGGATGGGCGGGACGTATACCTCCATCACTCCAGGTCATTTCGATGGGCGATTTACTTTTCTTGGTGGCAGCAAAATTAAGGGTGATAAAAGATGCTGATGGGCAGCCTTCTGGATGGTAATCGGCATTCCACATTTGGCTGTAAATGGAGGCCACGCTGCACTCGGCATCGAGTGGATATTTTAGGCCGAGGGTACGAAAAGGAATGTCAATGAGATGACAGCCTACATCGCCCAGGGCACCAGTTCCATAGTCCCACCATCTACGCCAGTTGAATGGGTGCATGTTGGGAGTGAATGGCTTGGCGGGTGCTGGACCCAACCAGAGATCCCAATGCAGATCGTCAGGCTTTTGACCAGGATCGGGTTTTGGCATCGCGACGCCTTGCGGCCAGACAGGTCGATTTGTCCACACTTGTACCTTAGATATTTTACCCAATTTGCCTGAATCGACCCAGCCTTGCACCATTTTGAGCAGTGGGTTTGATCCTCCTTGATTGCCCATTTGCGAGACAATTTTCTTTTCGCGGGCCATTTCAGTGAGCTTGCGCGCTTCCTGAATATTGTGCGTCATGGGCTTCTGTACATAGACATGTATTCCTCTTTGCATGGCATACGACGCCGCAGGTGCATGGACATGATCTGGAGTAGAAATAGTCACGGCATCTATGTCATTTTCCTTGTCGAGCATCTCACGATAGTCATGATAGCGCTTGGCATCGGGAAAATTTTCGATCGATTTAGCGGCTGTTCCGGAAAAATCAACGTCACACAGGGCCACAACTTTCTCTCGACCATTCACTGAAGCGTTGAGAATGTCGCTACGACCTTTTCCTCCCGCACCTATGGCAGCCAAAACCAATTGGTCACTTGGGGCGGTGTAGCCCTTGCCACCTAGTACATGGCGCGGCACGATAAATATCGAAGATGCAAGTGCGGTATGTTTTAGAAATGATCGACGGGAGTTGGCATTGGTGTCAGTGGACTTTTTGGACATGGTCATTTTTGATTAGTAGTCTTGAAAGATAGTCTGCTTTTGATGGAAGACAAAAGATTTAGTCAAACAAATCATCTAAGATGACCTCCTGATCGACTAAACTGAGTTGTTGGGCGTTTTTCTGAAGACCGAATGTGGTTATAAAGGTGGTGAAGAAATGTTTCTTCGTGCCGGTATGGGTTCGGAAAACTGTTTTCCGATTGCGCATCGCCTCGGCATCCTGCTTTCTCACTGAGTAGGCGTCGGTGCTAAATTTTATCTCACAGAGGTGCATTGTCTGATCACTGCGATCGATGATGAGATCTATTTGTGCTCCAGGAAGCTCCGTGGTTGACTTGGTATAAAATGTAGATGCGACGGAGTAGATACCACTTATGCCAAGGGTTGTGCGAATTTTGTCGATGTGTTTAAGACAGATATTTTCAAATGCATAGCCACTCCAACTGCGCCATCGAGGAAGATCGCTAAGACTGGAAAATTCAATGTTCGAAGTATTGAGGAGGGGTTTAATAAAGTTGAGATAAAAGAGTGAATAAGGATCAGTGAGTCGATAAACCTGATCTCGCTTGCGTTTTTTGTAGTTCGCATAGACATCAATAAATCCGGATTGCTCGAGTTGTTGAAGTATTTTGGACAGCATTCCTCCGTTTTTGAAGCTTGTAGAAGCGATGATTTCATTGCGGGTCATGCCCATTTTTTTTGTTGCCAAGACTTCGATGATTTCCTCATGCTTTTCGTGATTGTCAAACAGAGAGGAGAATAAACGGGGATATTCGCTCCAGAGGTACCCTTGTTTGTTAAAGCATATTTCTTTAATGTTTTCGGTGGCAGATTTGCCTGCCTTTACCTGCTCGAGGTACATGGGTACACCACCCATTGCCATGTAAAGTTGGGCAATCTGATAGTGATCGAGACGAATGGATTTCCGATATAAAAATTCGCGGGTTTCAGCTAGTGTAAATGGCTCAAGGAAAATGCGTCGAGTGACTCGGTTGTGTAATCCGCCCTTGTCGTTAAATACTTTCTCAATCATCCAGGATGTGGCAGATCCGCAGATGACGACTACGACATTATTTTTCTCGGCCCAGCTGTTCCAAAACCAGCCGAATGCCATCAGGAACTTGGATCTCTTAGTAGCCATCCAGGGCAGTTCGTCAAAGAAGATGATCTTCCGCTTACCGGGCGATTTTTGTACAATGACTTGGGTCAGTAGGTGAAACGCATCTAACCAGTTCGTGGGTTGCACTGGA
>CAJQNM010000363.1 GCA_905479665.1 uncultured Saprospiraceae bacterium | reverse complement strand
TGAAGGATTTAAACACTTGGTGGGTAAAGCGCTGCGCACAGATACCGATTTTGCCAATAAGTTTAAGCCGATTAGCAATCATCGATTTGGCTGCAAGAAAGAAGAAGGGGTCAAAGACCTAAGCGATGCGGAGCTCACCGAGCTGCTGGACCAGATGGAACAGCTGGGCGGCGGGTGGTCCGCACAAGTGCCTCTTGCGTGTAGTGACGCCTGTTCGAATGTGACGGTAGAATTGCTGGTGATCGACTATTGGTGCAATTGGAGCACCGCCTGGACCGATGTTTGGGTAGAAGACAAGACCCCGGTAACGGTGGTGAAAGATGTGGTTGATGGAGAGATCACCTGCAAGACCTACCAATCAAAACGTTATGCATATCCCGGAGAGCAGCATGCTGTGAGCTTATCCTACCTGGTTGAGCGAGCGAAGACTGGAGACGACGCTGCCCTGGCCAGCCTGGATGAGATCTTCGGCGGGTATGTCAAGGGGTGGGAAGATGAGCACGGCAACTATGTAGACGACGAGGGCAAAGAAATAGAATGTGACATTGAGTTTAGTGATTCGACGTGTTACTGCAAAGACACCATCGTGCAGGTGCAGGTCTACGACGATCACTATGGGTACGTGTGGAAGGACTCGAGTTACACCTGGTGCCATTACGACGACGTTGCAGAGCATTTTCAACGCGGCATAGCCACGGTAAACTGTGCCGAAAACGTGCATTGTGCCCAAGAAGTGTGGAGCGAATTTGATCACTGTGGTCAAGGTTACATCTCGCGTAAGTTCAAGCTGTGGCAGGGTTGCGCCGCCGGAGGCGATGCCACCCACGCTGTAGATACGATCTACCGTCACCAGCGCATCTGGGTAGGCAACGAGTGTGAGCTGCAGAAGGAGATGTTTGATGTACCGCAAGATGTCACGGTCTATGCCTGTGGAATCGAGTACGATCCAGACGGCAGTGGCCAAGTAGTAGGCGATGCTGGTCCAGCAGAGACGGGCTATCCTGTTTACACCTTTGACGACGATTGCCGCATCGTAGGCATCGCCCACGAAGACAAAGTATTTAAGGTAGTGGGTGGAGACGCGGCCTGCCACAAGATCATTCGTACGTTCTACTTTGCCGACTGGTGCGGCGGCAAGCCCACCGATCCACTGTGGTGGAAAAACCGTGCACTAGTCACGGATACGTGCGTACAGGAGATCTTGGTGATTGACACATTGCCACCTGTTTGTGCGATATTCTGCGACGGTACGCCAGAAGAAGGCGACGGAAGTGCAACCTCACCAGCGGTATACGCTGCCAACGGAGGCTGCTACCTGGATCTGAGTGGCACAATCGACGTGACCGATGCATGTGGAGTCCTGCATGTAAGGGGCCAACTGAAAGATCTGAAGAACCAGGATGCCCTGGGTCTGACGGTCGTGGATGTGACGGGAGAGATGGAAACCGTGCCGTGGTCACTGACCGATGTGGCTCCCGGAGCATACAAGTTGCAGATCGTAGTGACAGACGAATGTCAGAACGAAGCGTACTGCGAGAAGTATATCACGGTCGTTGCAGGCAAGAAGCCAAGTGCGATTTGTGTGACCAGCATCACCGCACAGCTCACTGGCATGGATCTAGACCAAGACGGTGCGATTGATACGGCGATGGCGCTGGTATGGGCCAAAGAGTTTAATGCGAGCAGCATGGCGCCATGTGGTGGAGTAGATAGTTTACTCGAGTTCCGCATTGAGCTGATTGATGGGGTGGGAGATGACATGTGGGAAGATGACACGACCTACATAGAAGTGGGCTGTCCAGCAGGTACTCAGTTTGTGCGGATGTGGGTCATTGATCCGAGTGGCACGGCAGATTACTGCGATGTGCTCTTGGTGGTTGCCGATGGTGGCAATCATTGCAAATCCACCACGATAGATAGTGCACCGATCAGCACAGCCACCGAGAAAGAAGTAGTCAAGGAGATTACCCACATGACTTCGGAAGAATTGAGGCTGATGGAAGGAATGGGCGCTGCACCACCGGCCATTTTGGAAGGTGGTCATCAAGATGGGTTTGCCCTGTATCAAAACAGACCCAATCCATTTAGAGATCAGACGGCGATCGGCTTCTATCTGCCAAAAGCCACGCCGGCCACGCTGACGATTTATGATGTAGCTGGCAAAGTCGTCCATGCAGTGAAGGGCAATTATAGTCGAGGATACCACCAGGTATATTTACAGCATCTAGAGCTAGATATGGTGGGTGTGCTCTTCTATCAGCTGGATACGAAAGACTTTATAGCAACGAGGAGAATGATTTTGGTGGAGTAGTGACAGTGTTTCTGAAGTATCTGATATTGATGGTGAGTTTATTTTTTTACAGATCCCTGTCTTGCCGGCAGGCAGCGAAGAAACGAAATCGATATAGCTTCGAGTCCTCGCGGACTCGAGAGTCACGGGACCATAGCTATGAGAGACTTTCGGTGAAGAAATGGAACATCAGTAGTGTTAGATATTTTTGAAATACAGCACTGGTGAGGCACTCGGGAAAGTGTCATCTTTAGAAAAAAGAGCCATTTGTTCTATCCGATCATCAAAATCACCGATAAGTTTCCTGTAGATAATCGCTGTAATCGTAGCGCAATTCGGAAGTTACGTACATGTCAAAGAAATGAATAGAGCCCTTATTTCTTGCAAAAAAAATTAAAAGAAAAGGAAGGAGAGAAAATTTTGTTCTTTCAACAAGGATCTCATTTTCGTCAGAGCCCGGCCCATCTGATTTTCAACCGTCTTGACAGAGATGTCCATTTCGGCTGCAATTTCTTTGTACGTCATCCCGCTTTCTCTGCTTTTTAGAAAAACAGCTCTTGTTTTGGGAGGTAATTTAGACGCAAAGTAATGTACAAGCGGTTCAATGTCTTCTGCAGCAATATCTGACGGAGGCAGTTCAGGCATTTCCTCAAAACCATCCAAAGAAGAAAGATTTTTGGTTTTTGAAGTTCTCAAATAGTCGATACATTTAAACTTCGTGGCTTTCAGAAGGAATCGGTCGGGCTGCTTAACACCTTCAATTTTTTTATTTTCCCAGAGTTGTATGAAAAGATTTTGTACAATATCTTCAGCTGCCATTGAATCTTTGACAAAGCGAGTGGCATAGTTGCATAGCGCAGCATAATTTTCATGAAATATTTCTTCAAAGTGATCCGGCATCTAATATTTTTTCATGAAGTGCAGGACGAAGGAATGACTGCGCTCCAAGCAACCTGAATGTTGCACAGGAGTATATTCCGATGCAGACATTTCAGCATGCGCCGGCTGAAAGATTGAAGGAAGCCATTGTTAGATCTAATGAACGACCTGCACAAAAGGGAGTAAAGATCTAGTAGATATTTAAGTAAAGATGCCGCAGAGTGGATGGGAATTCCAATAGCGAACGTACTCCGGAACGTGCCATCTTCATAAAAATGAAAAGATCGCCAAAAGGGCCCTTTTTGATTTCGCAACCCTTTCGGAGTGCGCTCATTAGTATCCATTGCTTGATTCTCGCTTACGAGTATAAGATAGAAAGAAGCGAACAAATGCAATTTTGAGCATTGGGAGGGTGGCTCATAGAGGTTGGGATGAGATCTCATGATAGAGAGCAACTGAAACGCCCTTTTCATCGAGACTGATCACAAAGCCTTCAAGACGAAACACTAGTAGACCGACCCATTAATTCTTAGTACCAATACTAATGACTTTTAATCTTATACTTCGTTGCATCCCGCTGTACAGCGGGACGCCAGGGCTACTGCCCCGCGACTCTCGAGGCCGCGAGGACTCAGAGCCCTGTCAACGCCTGCCTGACGGACAGACAGGTTCTGACGCCTCGTCTGAAATAAAAATCCTGCCGGCCGGGCAGGCGGGCATATTAGACTTGATCACTAAAACTATTGAGTCGATCTACTAGATTTCAAATCATCCATCAAGTTAGACATTTGTAAAATCAAAAATATCAACAAAAATGAGACAGAAAATTTTATCAACCAAAAGGCATCTTTTAATCGGTCTGGCAGCACTGCTATTGACCTCACTCAATCTAAACTCGCAGAACCTGGTGATTGGATCTGGTGCATCAGCCGGGTCTGGTTTTAATAATACGGTCCTAGGCGAGTTTGCAGGGGAATCTACAATGAGCGGTTTTGACAATTCCATGGTTGGAATG
>CAJQNM010000362.1 GCA_905479665.1 uncultured Saprospiraceae bacterium | reverse complement strand
GGAGGATGCACTGGCCCAGCTCAAGGTAGCCGATGGTTTTAAGGTCGAGCTCTTCGCATCGGAAAAAGAGTTTGCGGATCTTGCTAATCCGGTGCAGATGGCTTTCGACGACCGAGGTAGACTTTGGGTAGGGTGCATGCCAAGTTATCCTCATTACAAGCCCGGAGACAGCAAGCCCAATGATAAGCTGATTATCCTTGAGGATACCGATGGCGATGGCAAAGCCGATAAGCAAACCACTTTTGCTGATGGCCTCTCCATGCCCATTGGATTTGAATTTGCCCCAGAAGGGGTCTACGTCTCTCAGGGCACGAACCTGGTGATCCTACGAGACGAAGATGGTGATGATAAATACGACAGCAAGGAAATCTTGCTCAGTGGATTTGACGACCATGATACGCATCATGCGATCAGTGCGTTTTGTGCCGATCCATCGGGTGCCATTTATATGGCTGAGGGCGTTTTTCTGCACACCAGTGTCGAAACTTCCTATGGGCCGGTGCGCGGCACCAATGGCGGCTTTTATCGGTACAGTCCGCAACGCCGGCATCTGGAGCGCACGACCCAGGTGCCTATCCCTAATCCTTGGGGTATCGCATTTGATGAATGGGGCCAGCCGATTTTTGCCGAGACCTCTGGGCCAAACGTCCGCTGGATGATTGCGGGTTCTGTCAAATCCCGCTATGGGGTAGGCAATCCCAAGGGGAAAACGCTCGTCGAAGAGGCCCATCTGGTGCGTCCTACTTCCGGTCTGGAGTTTGTGCACAGCCGTCATTTTCCGGATGAGATGCAGGGCGATATGTTGATTAACAACACCATCGGGTTTCTGGGCACAAAACAGCATCAGATGCTGGAGGATACGAGTGGGTTCCGGACAGTACATCGCCAGGATTTAATCGTGGGTAAAGACAAGAATTTTCGACCTGTCGATATGGAGTTTGCTCCAGATGGATCCCTCTACATGCTGGATTGGCACAATGTACTTATTGGCCATATGCAGCACAATGCGCGTGATCCGCTGCGTGATCATGTACATGGTCGTATCTATCGCATCACCTATCCCAGTCGGCCTTTGGTAGAGCCAGCGAAAGTTCATGATGCAACCATCGAAGAACTTTTGGATAATCTCAAATTGCCTGAGTACCGAACCCGCTACCGTTCGCGACGTGCCTTGCGTGCACGTGATCATGCACAAGTTAAAAGTGCTCTATCTGATTGGGTAGCAGGCCTGGATGCCAATGATGCCGACCATGAGCATCAGCTTCTAGAAGCACTCTGGGTGTCTTGGGGGCTTAATGATCTGGATCAAGATCTTATACGCAAGTTGTTGAAGGCCAAGGACTTTCGAGCGCGTGCTGCAGTCACTCAGATCTTACGTTATGCCGGCCATCAGATTGACGATCAGGAAGAACTGCTCACACAAGCTGCAGCAGATGAGCACAGCCGTGTCCGGTTGATGGCTACAGTAGCGGCCTCGTGGATTGAGCCTGAAGCGGGCTTGAGAGTACTTGATGAAGTAGCCCAACATCCCATGGATAGTTGGCTCGAGGATGTCTATAAAAATGCCAACGCACACCTCCACGGTCACGAGATGGGAAAGGAGGAAGAGTTGGTGCTAACTGCTCTAAAGGGAAAAGATCGTGAAATGTATGTCGCTGGCAAGGAGATTTATTTGCGTGAAGGCTTTTGCGGCACTTGTCATCAAGAGGGTGGTCGTGGACTGTTGGAATCAGGATATCCTCCGTTGGTGGCTACTCGCTGGGTCTTAGGCAGTACCGATCGTCTCATCAAACTCACCATGAAGGGGCTGCACGGGCCGATGGATGTGGGGGGAAAGCAATATCCGGGACAAGTTCCTATGACACCTTTTGGGGCCATGTTGAAGGATGATCAGATTGCAGCTGTGTTGACCTACGTGCGAAATTCATTTGGCAATACAGCTTCGGTGGTCACAACTGAAAATGTGGCGAGAGTGCGCGAGGAAATCAAAGACAAAACGGGTTTTTATTCACCACAAGAATTACTTGAGCAGCATCCGCACCAGGAAGAAATAAATTAATAGATTTACAATTTCCCCGAGCAGCGAGTGAAAGCGAGTTGCCGGGGTTTTTTTGGTGGTTTTCCACTGGTTTTCATCATCACATAAGCCTTAACTTTGGCGGTGATGAAGGGGAGTGTTGTTTTTCGACGGTTGGGAGTGCTATTGGCAGTGAGCTCAATGACGCTAGTTCTGGCAGGAAAATCTTCCGACTCTTTGCTTGTGACTGCTGAAAAGCTAATCCATGCACAGCAGCTAGACTCGGCCTGGAAGGTTATAGCACAAGTGGAAGAGATTCCCCAAAAGAGCATTGAGTATCAAGCGCGTATGTACAGTCTGCTCGGTACTTACTACTACCACCGATCCTTGTCAGATTCTGTTGCTCATTACAATAAACATGCGGCCTTGCTGTTTGCGGAGGCTGGCCTACTTTGCAAGCAAGCGGAAGCATTGATGCGTATCGGGATTGCGTTTACTCAGATTGGTGACTTCGAGGCAAGTCAGCAGCAGTATTTTGAGGCCCTCGAAAAGGCTACTGAAAATGACTGCGAGGCAATCGAAGATCGGTTGTGTATAAATTTGGCAACCATTTATCTGCAGATGGGCGATCATGCTCGGCACAAGGAATACA
>CAJQNM010000361.1 GCA_905479665.1 uncultured Saprospiraceae bacterium | reverse complement strand
CATCGTCCCACTTGTCGATCACAAGTTCGTCTCTGAATCCGTCGGGCAGTTGGGCGTGCGTAGGAAGGACAAAGGCAAGGCACAGGGCAAGGGCAATGAGGGTTCGAATGGCTCTAATATCCAGAATATTAGATGAACTAGGTCGACCTAATTCTTTGATACTTACGTATATAGAGAGTTCGATTGTTTCCGAATATTTGATGAACTGATCACAATATTCGAAAACAAATCGGAATGATCCCCAATCATTTATCAGTCTGCCTAAGAAGGACCTGCTGCTGTGTTACCATGCTCAGATATTTCTCCCACTGCATTTTGGCTTCGTCCGCCCCGAGTTCTTGCTTTAAGAAAAGTTCAATATCATAGACCGTCTTAGGAATAATCGGATCCATGATCCAGCAATAAGACCAACTACCATCCTCATTCTGGCTCATGGGCTCAAACCAACGTACCGCATTCAGTTGTGCTTTCTTCATCGGATTGTCACTTTTATAAAGTGCATCATAGAGCACGTCGGCAACCCAAGTTTCAAATTCTTGCTTGTGATCATCAGAAACGGATAGCAGATCCACGGAGATCACATCTCCAGTCTTCGCCCGTACAGATTCTTTCTCTGCGTCTATCCACGGCTGCAGTTCCGCTTCGGTAGCGAGATCTGATTCTTGTGCATAGCCCAAGTTCAAAATAAATATCATCAATAGAAAAGTGCCTACTTTATTCACCATGCTTTTGTGATGAAGTAGGTGAAAACCCTCAGAACGTTACCATGGCAACTTACTTTTGTGCAGCAGCCGATCCGGGTTCTTTTTCTTTTGATCCCAAGAACAGTACGGTAGCCAAACCGACTATGAATGCAACCACACTGAGTAGTACGTATGGTTCTTCGCCATAGCTGGCGTACCACACATTTTCTTCGATGAGAATTTTGAAGTCTTCGAGGTCTGCTCCAGAAGGCAGCATCTGCAATTGCACTCCAGTTTCTTCCTCCAGCCATAGGATGGGATTGCGCCAGGGCCAGATACGATTAAGTGACCCGATCATAAACCCCGTGAGTATGGCGAGTGTGGCATTCTTATACTTTTGGAAGGTCCAACTCAATAGATTGGAAAAAAGCGCCAACCCGGAAAAACACCCTAGACCAAAGATCATCAGCATCGGTAGTTGGGAGACATCTTGATCAGTCAGCAGACTTTTTACAGCACCCACAATAGTGGTATACATACCGAGCAGCAAAAGGATGAAACTTCCGGATATACCAGGCAGTATGAGAGCACATATCGCAATCGCACCGGCCAGAAATGTAAAGAAGTAGTTTGGGGTGGCCACCGCCGGCGTCATACAAGTAATGCAATAGGCGACTACGCTGCCGATTAGCAAAAGCACCAATATAGAGATTGAAAAATGCTCAATCTTGCGCAGCATATAGATGCATGAACTAATAATAAGCCCAAAGAAAAAGCTCCAAATGACGGGTGGATAGTGCTCTAGCAAATACGAGATACCCAGTACTCCGATCACAATCCCGATGAACATTCCAGCGATCAATGTGAACAGCCAAGCGCCGTTCACCTTTTGCCAGAAAGATCGAAACCCTTCTTTCCGAATCGTACCCAAAGGAAGGCGTGTCACCGTCTTGATGGTGTTAATCAGCGTCTCGTAAATACCCGTGATGAAAGCGATGGTGCCACCAGATACACCAGGCACCACTTCGGCCATCCCCATGGCCATCCCCTTAAGGGCCAAATAAAAGCGACGGCGCGAGTCCACCTAAGACTTGATCAGTTTTTTCACCATGCGACGCTGGCCATCATCAATGGCCAATAGGTACATTCCTGGTGGTAATTGATCCAGGTCAAACCATGTAATTCGTGCTCCTGAGAAAGCCTGCTGTTCGGAAAGATTTCGTACCTGCCTGCCGTCGAGTGCGTGCAAGGTGAAGTTTAAACGTTCGCTTTTTGCAGACTCAATGTCGATCTGCAAATAGGACTGAAAAGGGTTTGGCGAGATCGTGACCTCCGCGATCGGACTGAGATCACGCGTAGGCGTTGTCTCATCACAAAACGTTGAGAACACCAGACTTTCAGTGTAGCCACTAGTATCGAACGCACAGACGGTATTCACCTGAAACTCATAGGTCTTGCACTTTTCGAGTGTATCAACCATAAACGTGTTCGTCGTGTCGCTCATATCATTCCACTCTTCTTCACCCATCTCACGCCAGCGAAAAGTGTAGGCAATTGCGCTGTCGACTCGCTCCCAGACAAATTCAGCTGAAGTTTCCGTGACCATTATGGTATCGACCAGTGGAGTCTCTGAGCACAGCAGTGAATCAAAAATAATCTCGATGCAATAGTCCTCTGCTTCTCCAAATGTAATTTCTTCGCAGGCGAGAGCGGGCTCACTGCCAGTCTCAAGGCGACTTGCTACACGCATACGTGTCGACCCCAAGAGCGCCTCATGAGGTATCCTAATGCGGCCAAGGTAGGGAGTAGTTATAGCACTGTCACTGAGCGCAAGTAATTCCGATTCGTTTTCAAATGTACCGCTCTGATCCAGGTCTATCCATAGATAGTAGAGGCTTTCGATGATGAGAGAATCTCTGGTTCCAGGAAAGATCGAGAGATCATAAGATGATCCTTGTTTCAATCTCGTGCCGGGCCCACCCGTAAAGTCACCATATCCTCCATTTGCGCCACTCTGATGCACCAGCGTATGCAATACAATACTATCGATAAACTGAGTGCTGTCTCCAGTGATCACTGGCAGGCAATAGTTCGAATCAATGCAACTGTTGCATCCCAGCGTGTTTATAAAGTCAGTCTGTACCAGTGGTGGATCGCAAAGTGCTGTGATTTCTATTTCATAGACCGTGCAGGTATTTAAATCTGCTAGTACGGCAACATTCACGGAGTCAAAGACCACTGCTATAAATGTGGTGCTGTCCGCATGGCGGAACTTCACTTCATAGGCATTGGTCTCGGGAGTTTCTATGATCGTCAGCCTGATACTATCTGCACTTACCTCACGATCGATGAGAGGTAGAGTACAGCAGCCATCGCTTGTAAATTGTCGAACGCTGGTCGAATCGCTCGTGCCATCGTTGCAATTAGAAATCAGTTGATAGTCGTATGTCGTGCAGGAACTAAGGCCTGCCAGTGAAAAGGGGGCAGTAATATCGGAGACTTGATTCCAGAGCGTATCGGCTTCTGCTCTCCAACGCAGGTCTACCGTTTGGATAGAATCTGTGACGGAAAAAGTCAGCGTGACGGAGTCAAGAGAGTTTACTTCGGCAAGATTGGAAGGGATCACGCAGGTTTGACAACCGGACACGAGAGCCAATACAGCCCTTCCTGTATTGAGTCGGCCTCCCGTACGTACTTCACCTTGCAATGCACTTAGCGTGTCTACGTTATCTTCAATCAGCGCACGAGCCATGAGTGCAGCCGCAGCAGGATCCGACTGAGCGAGTGCCGCGAGATCTGAACATGGGCTGGAGTAGAGTAGGGCGATGGTCCCAACGACCATCGGCGTTGCAAATGATGTACCCGTAGCAAATGCATAGCCGGGTATACTGGTAGAATAGATGTCTCGGCCGGGTGCTGCCAGGTCAATGTCATTGGCGCCAAAGGCCGCGAAAGTGCGCTCGTCGTCAATGGTTGATGCGGTGACGGAAATGAGAAAATCACTGGTGCAAGACGTGGGTACATCGCGAATTGTATCGATGTTGATTGCCGTATTTGCCGTAGCGGCACAATTCAGAATACCGTGAGTACCTAAAGTATCGTAAATATTGCACCAAATCGGATTGTCATCTGGATCGAGATCTTCATCGCCATAAGACAAGTTAGTGGCCACCACGTAGGCACCGTTCTCACCATTCGATTCATTGTAAATAATACGCTGATCTAACACATAAGCATAGGCCGCGATCATATCGGCTTCAGTGAGCTCGATATTGATATTCACCGTCATGATCTTAATGTTCCAATTCATCCCAGCTACTCCAATGCCATTATTAGATCGAGCACCAATGATGCCTGTAATCTCCGTGCCATGACTATCCTTAATCCCACCGCCAAAAGTCTCTGGTTCTATATCGTCATTCTCCAAATTTACATTCCAACCGCGAAAGTCATCTGCATAGCCGTTGCCATCGTCATCGATCCCATTATTGGGTATTTCACGCCGATTGGTCCATAGATTGCCTTGAAGGTCGGGATGGGTAAACTCGATGCCATTGTCCAATACTGCCACAACAATGGTGTCTCCAAGCGGAGTGACACCGCCCGTAGAAACTTCCCAAGCTTCGTCCAGGTCGATATCTGCATCAATCAGACCCTCACTCCCATCATTGAGAATCCACCATTGTTCGGCAAACTCAGGATCATCTGGTATACTGCGTCTTTCCAAGAAATGATTTTTCTGAAGCTGCAGTATCCCGAGGTCATTTTGGCGCAAGAATCGCTCAAACGCATGCCGATCGATCGTGTTGTCGTTAAAATGCAGATGCCAGATGTTCATCCGATCACTCAGGCACTTCTCCAGTTTCAGATCGGTGCTTGCACCCTCGAAGGTTTTGTATTTATGGCTCCAGTTGTTTGCATCAACATCTCCCTTGAAAAGAACAATAAGTTCTCCCAACGCGTAGTCAAGTTGCTGGGCTGATCCACTGCGAGCAGTCAGGAGGAAAACGGAACAGGCTAATATGAAAGAGATTTGCTGAGAAATGCGCATAGGTCTGGCTATAAAGTTCATGTCAAAATTAAGCGAAAAAAGCAGAAGACATTGGTTATTAAGATTTAGTGATTCCTAGAAAATGAAAATCGAGCTCCACAAAGCTGCACAGTATTAAAAGTAGGCTACATACTGAACAATAGGTTACTTTGCATTAAATTTAATCTTTATATGGTAAAATGATGAGGTATCTTTTGTTGCTGGTTTGTTGTCTCTCCACATGGACTGAGGTCAAATCTGAAAACTGCGATCTGGCTGCCCATGTATTTGGACCCACCAAGACCATTGTGATTGAGGCCTTTGACGCAAGTACACGAGGTACATTGCCTCGCTTTGTTTTAGATTTCACCTCCTGCGGTCATAAGGTCTATTACAGCGATGACGAAGGACGTTTTCGGATGAAAGCACCAGAGGGATTTGTGTGTTACATTCAGATCTCACAGCCAGGGTATAGCAAGGTAAATCTCAAAGTGGACTACCTTGACATCGGTTCTGAAGAAAAGACCTATACCGTGTATCTCAGTCGTTCCTCAAACTCTCACAATCTGCAAGTAAGGGACGAGCTACGGCACAATTTGTACCTCGAAGGTACTGAGGTAGCGGTCGTTTCCCTCCTTGACTCATCAGAGCAACGCAACATTTCGGACAAAGAAGGAAAACTGGCTTTTCTGCTTTTGAAAGATCATCACTATAAGGTCACGGCGAGGAAAGAAGGATACAAGCTCTATCAAGACACCATGCGCTCGCTTACAGACGGATCATTTTCACTTCAAAGTCTCTTCCTGGCGCCCATAGAAGGGGTCGCCGACAAGGAAAAGGTACCTGCATGGCGGGGTCAGCCCATCGATGCACGCAAGGACAAGGACTCCGATCACAGTGGTCTGCGCCACTACAGTATCCAGGTAGGTGCTACCTCGGATATGAATTCTGATCTGATCTCATATCAAGATGATCTGGCTTCTTTTGGCCAAGTACATCTGATGGCAAAAGACGATTTCTATCGCATACGGGTAGGTCGCTACTACAACCGGAAAGATGCAGAACTAGATTTAGCACGTATCAGAGAGATAGCTGGGTATGAGACTGCGTTTCTTTCCTACTCAATACCGGTAGCCAGTGGAGCGGATGCTGTGGTTACGAAACCAACAAGGGCTGAGGCCGCCAAAGAAAGCGAAGAACATGTGCCAATGGTAAGACTCGCTTCCTATCTCAACCCTGAGTTTTTTAAATCTGAAATGGTAGCGGAACTAGGTGAGGTGCACATGATGAAGAAGGACGAGTGGACGGTCGCGGTGCTGAGAGGATTTTCGACCAAAGAAGATGCTCAGGCTGCGTGTGAACAAGCGAAGACAGCCGGTTTTCGCTCCGCCCATTTAGTCGAATTTATCAATGGAGTCTTTCAAAAGATTCCCAAATAAAACTGCCTCCTAGACGAATTTCCGAGTAGCACGGCGTATGATCCACTGCGTGTTTTTGTTTGCTGATTTTTTCCAGCGATTGATTAGGGTCCAGGTTGGCTCCGGGTTTACTTTAATATAGTCCGTGAGATGGTTGGCCACTGATTTTTGAACAAACTTTCGCTCGTCTTCCTTTAATATTTCCAGAATAGCAAAGACGGGTTCCGGGTTCTCCACATAGGTATCCAACTTAGATGCCCACGGCAATTTCGGCCGCAGGCCCTCCGAAGCGAGACGACGCAAATGGAAGTTTTCTGAAAGTGCCCAGGCATGCAATATTTCTAGCGTCCGCTCTGGATACTTTCGAATGTAGGGACGAATTGCATATTCACCGGTATTTCTCTTGGTGATCTCTTCAATAGCCTTTATGGATATGTCAAAATCCGCCAAGCCATATTTTTCTACAAATTTTCCGATCGGCAGAATCCAATAGAAATACTTAAACATCCCTGTCTCTTCCGTGTTTTCTGGCCCGAGTACGGAAACTAATATTTCAACAGCATCTTTGAAATTAGCCGGAAGTGCATTTCTTAGTTCATCGGCATGAAGCTCCACCCTCTGCGTGTACGAAAGCCCAATACATTTATTCTTTATTACCCCAATGTAATCGCTCGATGGAAATTCCGGATAGACGCCAGCTATTTTTACGGATAGTATTTCAGCAAGATTCTCTGCAAAATATTGCGTGATGCTGTTTGTCTTTGCCATGATCAATTAATTATTAGGCAAATAATACGCTGGCAACACCCAAGAGCATGGTAAAAATCGGACAAGTGCCTCAATGAATCCGGTCTCCTCTGATCTCCAATTCGTGCATGATAGTAGCTTCATGCGTGAGATATTCCTGCCACCTTTCCTGGACGCGTTCCGAGGGTGCATAGCAATTGGCCAATTCGATAAAAAGACGATAGTGGCCGGCTTCAGAAACCATAAAGTGATGATAAAATTCTCGGAGGTCTTCTTGTGCAAGCCCTTGTGACAATAGCCGGAAGCGTTCACAACTCCGAGCCTCGATCAAGGCACTTAAGAGCAATTTTTCAAGAAGTCTATCTTCTGGAGATCCGTCCTTCTTCTGAAATGCGATCAGCTCATTGACGTAAATGTCCTTTCGCTGCCTACCTAACTTCAGATTACGTTTCTTTAATTCAGCTAGGACGAGTCGGAAATGGCCCCACTCTTCAGTCACGATGGGTGCCAACTCCTCGACCAGTCGAGTGCGGTCGGGGTATTTCTGGATCAACGAGATACACGTTGTGGCTGCCTTTTGTTCGCAGTATGCGTGATCAGTGAGAACTTCTTCGAGACTTTTTTCCGCTAGGTTTACCCACCGCGGATCACTTGGTAATTTTAATCCTAGCATCGATTATTTTGATAGACATGAGAGTTGTCGCCATCTCAATTTGTTAGTTTTGACCGATAAGATAGCACACTGGGATTTAAAGGAACTTGAGTCTTTAAAGATAATGAATTCAGTATGAAAAATCCAACAGTCACCTACGCGGGAATCTTTGTTCTCTGTATACTGGTCGTAAGATGTGGACAAAAAGAGCAGATCGCTCGTGAATTTAAGCAGGCAAATATGACTTACCCCGAGACAAAAAAGGTGAATCAAGTAGATACTTTCCATGGGAAAGCAGTTTTGGACCCATATCGATGGCTTGAAGATGATCACTCAAGCGAAACAGGAGAATGGGTGGCCGCTCAGAATCAAGTCACAGACTCGTACCTAGAAACAATCCCTTATCTCCCTTTGATTCGAAAACGTCTCGAGGAAGTTTGGAACTATGAGCGCTATGGTTCACCCTTCAAACGGGGTGGGAAGTATTATTACTTTAAGAATGATGGTCTGCAAAATCAGTCTGTGCTGTATCGCCAAGAAAAACTGAATGGCCCGGCAGAAATCGTTCTTGATCCCAATGAGTTTTCTGAAGATGGCACGGTCGCACTCGGTGCCATTTCATTTAATCAGGACGGTACGTTACTGGCCTACCAAACATCCACTGGAGGATCTGATTGGCGGACTATCCAGGTCCTTGATCTAAAAACTGGGGGCCTACTGGAAGATCGAATCGAATGGGTAAAGTTTTCCGGTATAGCATGGGCAGGCAGTGGCTTTTACTATAGTCGCTTTCCCGAACCCGGTGAGAATGATGAGTTGTCCGGCCAAAACGAGTTCCACCAAGCATGCTATCATGAGTTGGGAACAGACCAAAAGCAAGATATTGTTGTCAAAGAAGACAAGGACGAGCCTCAATCCAATTTTTACTGTGCCACATCAGAAGATGAAAATTTTCTTTTTGTCAGCAATTCACAATCGACCAGCGGTAACGCACTATTCATTAAAGATCTCGGTAAATCCAATAGCCGATTTAAGGATGTCTATACCAGCTATGATGCGGATTTAAATGTGATCGATCACTATGATGGACACATCTATATCCTTACAAATCATGATGCCCCTCGTGGGAGGCTGGTGGCCGTACCAGCCGGTGATCCGGCACTATCCCAGAGTATCGATGTACTGCCTGAAGGAAATGATGTACTGCAATCGGCGCAAATAGTAGGAGGCAAGATATTTGCCCGATATCTTGTCGATGCTTCATCGAGAATTAAGGTCTTTGATTTGGCGGGCAGCTTCGTTAAAGACATCGCGCTGCCAGGGCTGGGAAGTGTAAGTGGTATTTCTGGCACTCCTGATGATGATGAAGCCTTTTTCTCTTTTACAAGCTATACACAACCGACTGCCATCTACAATCTTGATGCTGGAACTGGTGACGTAAAGCTCTTTAAGAAACCCAAAGTCGAATTTGATTTAGAAAATTATGTGACGAAGCAAGTTTTCTATGCGAGCAAGGATGGCACCAAGATCCCTATGTTTATCACCCACAAGAAGGATTTGCAACTCACCGCCGACAATCCAACCTTGCTGTACGGATACGGTGGTTTTGACATCAGCCTGACTCCGGGATTCAGCACGTCCAATATGGTGCTCTTGGAAAATGGGGGAGTGTATGCCGTCGCAAACTTACGTGGAGGCGGGGAGTACGGCAAAGAGTGGCACGAGGCAGGGACTAAGGAACGAAAGCAGAACGTTTTCGATGACTTTCAAGCTGCAGCGGAGTACCTTATTTCAGAAAAATATACCAAGCCAGAAAAACTGGCCATCATGGGAGGCTCGAACGGTGGTCTGCTGGTCGGTGCGTCCATGACCCAACGTCCGGATTTATTTCAAGTCGCTATTCCGAGGGTGGGTGTCCTTGATATGCTGCGTTATCATGAATTTACCATCGGTTGGGCATGGGCAGAAGATTATGGTCGGTCAGATGATCCTGAGGCATTCGAATACTTGATGGAATACTCTCCACTGCATAATGTGAGGGAAACCGCATATCCAGCGACTCTGGTCACCACCGCTGATCATGATGACCGTGTCGTTCCAGCACATTCTTTCAAATTTATTAGTGAATTGCAAAACAAACATACGGGTGCAAACCCGGTACTCATCCGGGTGGAGACAAGTGCTGGACATGGAGCAGGAAAACCCATCTCAAAGGTCATTGATGAAACCGCAGATATCTTGGGTTTTATGTTTTATAACCTAAAAGAAGATGTCATTTATCGCGATATTGACTCTTAATTAATTGATAATTGACAATGGAAAATTGATAATTATTGGGTGGAAGGATTGGCAAGCCCGGATTTGAATGGATAGTTGACAATGGATAATTGATAATTATGGCGGAGGGATTCCTAAGCCAGAATAAAATGGAGAGTCGAGACGGAGGGATTCCTAAGCCTGAAACGAAGTGGAAGTTTATTTGAATGGAGATTTGACAATGGATAATTGATAATTATGGCAGAGGGATTCCTAAGCCAGAATAAAATGGAGAGTCGAGACGGAGGGGTTCCTAAGCCTGAAATGAAGTGGAAGGATTGGCAAGCCCGGATTTGAATGGAGAGTGAGAGCTAACAATGAAATTTGATATTGAGTACTAAACTGAAGAAATGGGAGCACTAAATGAATTTATCGATCAGCATTTTGATCGCTTTGTAGAGGAATTAATCGAACTGTTGCGTATCCCCTCGATAAGCGCAGATCCTGCATACAAAGAAGATGTAAGACGCACGGCAATTGCGATCGAAGCAGGCATCAAGAAGATTGGTTTTTCGCAGGTAGAGGTACACGAAACGGCTGGGCATCCGATCGTATTTGCGCAAGAGCACGTGGATGATAAATTACCGACGGTCTTGGTTTATGGCCATTACGATGTGCAGCCACCTGACCCGCTTGAGTTGTGGAATTCTCCACCGTTTGAGCCTGTCATTCAGAAGACCAAGATTCATCCTGATGGAGCGATTTTTGCCCGAGGTGCCTGTGATGATAAGGGGCAGATGTACATGCACATCAAAGCGCTAGAAGCCATGCTGGCCACTACGGGCCTACCATGCAATGTAAAGCTCCTCATCGAAGGGGAGGAGGAGGTAGGTTCTGATCATCTCGAAGGCTTCATTGCTGCCAATAAAGAACTATTGGCCTGTGATGTCGTCCTCGTTTCTGATACCTCGATGATTGCAAATGATGTGCCGTCTATCACTTGTGGCTTGCGTGGTCTCAGCTACGTCGAGGTCGAAGTAACCGGACCCAATCGAGATCTGCACAGTGGTGTTTATGGAGGTGCCGTGGCCAATCCCATCAATATCCTGGCAGAAATGATCAGCTCGCTCCGAGATGAAAATAACTACATCACTATACCTGGATTTTATGATGATGTGGATGAGGTGAGTGAGGATGATCGTGCACGCATTGGCGAGATACCATTCAGCTTGGAGGCCTACCAAGATGATCTCAAGATCGGGGCTGCCGAGGGTGAAGCAGGGTACTCTACCCTGGAGCGCGCTTCCATCCGACCTACGCTAGATGTAAACGGCATCTGGGGTGGATACACTGGCGAGGGTGCCAAGACGGTGCTGCCCTCGAAAGCCTATGCAAAGATCTCCATGCGACTAGTGCCTCATCAAGATCCCGATGCCATCACCAAGCTCTTCACCGATCACTTTCAGTCAATTGCCCCCGAGTCTGTCACCGTGTCGGTGAAGCCTCACCATGGGGGGAAACCCGCTGTGACTCCTACCGACAGTATAGAATATCGGGCTGCAGAAATGGCAATGGAAGAAGCCTTTGAAAAGAAGCCGCTTCCAGCGAGAGGGGGAGGAAGTATTCCGATCGTATCCCTTTTTGAAGATCTATTGAATGTAAAAACGGTGCTGATGGGCTTTGGTCTTGATTCGGATGATATACACTCTCCAAATGAACATTTCGGGCTGTTTAATTTTGAAAAGGGGATCCGAACGATTCCTCTATTTCATCAGCACTACGCCAGTCTGAAAAAAGCAACGTAATACATGCTCTGCATCGACGTCCTTGCTGTTATCCCGGAGTTGCTCGAAGGCCCCTTTGCTCATTCCATTTTAAAGCGGGCCCAAGACCGTGAGCTGATGCAGGTACGAGTATTCGATTTACGTACGTGGGGTCTAGGCAAGCACAAGCAGATCGATGATTACCAATATGGTGGGGGAGCAGGCATGGTCATGATGGTAGAACCTCTCCATCAAGCCATCAAAGATCTACAGGAAGAGCACAAGTATGATGAGGTCATCTTTCTTACACCCGATGGAGAGCCCTTTAAGCAAGGCATTGCCAATCAGCTCTCCCTCAGTAAACGCTTACTTCTGATTTGTGGGCACTACAAAGGGATCGATCAGCGCGTTCGTGATCATCTCGTGACCCGAGAGATATCCATCGGCGACTACGTACTGAGCGGGGGTGAGCTTGCTGCTGCCGTGGTGGTCGACGCAGTGGGTCGTCTGTTACCTGGCGTCCTCAACGATGAAACCTCCGCACTAGAAGATAGCTTTCAAAATGAACTCTTGTCGCATCCGGTCTACACGAGACCTCAGGAGTTTAATGGGTGGAACGTCCCGGAGATCCTCCTTTCCGGTCACGAACAAAAAATACGAGATTGGCGAGAAGAAAAAGCGCTCCGTAAGACACGAGCTGTACGTCCAGATATTCTGAACAAGGAGTGATTTTCGAACCTTTAGCTCGATACATTCTCGGAGCTTCCCATTATTGGATGATTTGGCAAATAGGATGTTGCCTACTCGTAGATTTCAAGTTGATCATAAAAAGCCCCGAAGGCAAACCAATACCCCATTGAGGTGGTGACAGGCACAAGCTCTTGTCCAGCCATTGGTCCTTCCACTGCGCGACCAAAAATGTTCCACTTATTACCAAGTTGATCCGACATCACAACGCCGCCTTCCAGGAGTGCCTCTTCCGCTACAAACTCCAGTTTGGTTCCATCGCCGATCTGTGCCTGGTAGGCCATCATGATATTATCCTGAAGTGAGCCGAAGACGACCAGGTCTACTCCCCCAAAGGAATCTGAAATAACATCCAAACCCGATTGAAAAGTGCCAAAGCGATATACTCTGGCCTTATCCGCCACTTCTACAGCCAAGACTCTTTCTTTGGCGGGAAGTCTGCTATCCTCTTGTCCCACTGGAAATATGATGAGATCATGATTGGTCCGGTAGGCCCCATAAGGATATCTTCCATAATTTCTGTTGGAGCCAGTATCTGTAGATAGCACCTGCTCTTGGGGAAACAACTTCTTAAAGGTAGTCCAAGACATCTCCACCATCGGATAGGTCACCACTTGCTCTCCCGCCAACTCCCCATTTACACAATCCAATCTCATTTGTGACCAATTGCTCCCTGTCTTGCGGTCATAAGGGATCAAGTTGTTGCGATACAGCAGCCCAGACACGCCAAAGGTCGTTTTGACACCATTCAATGTGCGATCCCAAGCTGTGCCAGTCCCAGTCAATGGACAATACGTGATCGTAACTGCTGTGTTGCCCACCTCATCATTCACGATTTCGTGCCAATCGAGCACCGGGTGTGGGTATGAGTGTTGGGCTCCATCTTTGTGTATGGTCAAAATAAGGTCAAAATCGGTCATGTAGTCTGCAGCCGTAATCGACTCAAATTTGGGCTCGTCTACCGATGGAATCCCATCCTTACCGGGCCCGCCATCTTGTACATCTCCGCGTGGAATCAGCCAACCATTACTCGATGTAGTGTTCGGATTATTGACCCCCGGTGCTGGATCGATCTCCTTGCCACAAGAAAATAAGACAAAAAGGAAGGCGGAGAAAAAGAGGAGACGTTTCATTGATTTACTGATTATTGCGAAGAACTAACTTCTTATGATAAGCAAAATTAAGCCGATAGGTTGGAGTCACTTGCGTGCCTTGGGGGCGAGCCATGAGTGGCAGGTCAATACTCGCTGTAAAAGAGCTTTCTGGGGTAGGGGAGATCGCAAAGGAAGGGCTGATAAAAACCCATTCACCTCCGGTCGATGGCAGTTCTTGATCATCGACTACATCAAATCGGGCATGGCGGTAGCGCATGGCGATGGCCGGGACTGAAATCAAGGGTCCTATCAAGACCTGGGTTGAGATGCCTGTACTCACCTGCCACTCGTGCCCAAATTGATAGGCTTGGCTACCTAAATAATCGTTGTTTATCCCTTTGCGGCTATGTACAGCCGCCAGATAAAAAGTAGTAGCTGGACCGAAAATCTCATCGACCCCATAATGAAGCCAGTAGATCAAATCTAAAGCACCACTGCCGGGCTGTAAATCTGCATTTAATGCAATGCCATCACTGCGCACTAAATCTGATGATCCAGTAGGCAATTTTACTCCCAGTCCAGGTGTGAGACTTGACCGATCGGACTTGATCAACGTATACTTGGTGAGGATCGTGGCATCGCCAAAACCATTAGTACGGGTGACATCTTCCGTGACATTTCCTCTGATGCGTCGCTCCTGTCGAACTCCGGAAAGAAGCAAGTCTATGCTCCAACGGTCACTAATGCTATATCCCAGTTCAAAGAGAAGTGAGTGTGTCGTCCTTTTCCTTGTGCGGTCCGTGAGGATTTCCGATCCAGATTTAAGTGTGCTTAGATTATTCAGATCGTACGATAGACCGATCTGCAAGGCTTTTGCTTGGGCTTGTGGCATACCCAAATGTGCGGACACCGGGACTCCGCCTGAACAACACGTCTGGCCCGCTAGGTTTTGAAAAACCAAAGTGCTACAAACCAGTAATGTAAATCGTAAAATCATCGACTGATTGTATAACTCCTTTTAGCCCTCTTTCGTGATGATGAACGATCCTAAACCTCGGATGATGTCAGGTGCCAGACATGATTTGCCCCTGAAAAAGCAAAATCAGGATCCATTGTAGGAGCATTGCACCATCTATTCCTGCCGTAAAAAAATAATCATGCTTGGAGCGGGTGGTCAAAGAGATGAGCACCATAACATAGATGTAAGATACGATGAGTGCAACAGCAACGGGAGACTCGTAAAACCCCCTGAGTGTCTGAAGGATGACAATAAAAATCGCGATCAATGAGCAGATTATTGCCCCTAGCAGGGAGGCCTTCACCCCAAATCTCGTTGCAAAAGTGCTCACTCCATAGTGAGAATCGATCTCACAATCCCTGACATCAAAAGGTAAGGTAAGCGCCACGATAAAGAAACACTTTTCGACGGCTAGCCACCAAAGACTAGCAGAGGAAACCGGATGGGACGAAGCAGGAATGATAGTTGTCACCAGACTCCACATGGCAGCGACCACAAATACCTTGATAAAGGGTAGATCACGCAGTCGTTTTTTTCTGAAGAGGGGTATCACGTATGCCAAGCTAAATGCCGTCGGCAAGCCCAATAGTAGAAAGGTCTTAAGATCAATCTGGAAGCCTAGCCAAATCATGACAACAGAAGCAATTGCTGCATAGACCCGAATGTGGTTTCTAAACCTGGCGATTATCCTTATCCGTCGTGTGTCAATCGTTTGTTTTATGACCGTAAATCCAATCAAGCGATGTAAGGCATAAATCAGCAAGGTTGCGCAGAAGACCAACCAAGCATACGGATCTGCAAAGTCCATCTTTCCCTGGCACACGATCTGCGTCTGCCAGACCATTGACATGGCTGCAACAGCCACAAAGAAATTACTGTAAAGGACGAGATCTGCGAGAGAAACTAGAAACTTCAAGGAGGGCTAGAAATACTTGAAATTATGGTCTTTTTCGATGCGCAGCAATGTTTCATAGATCAGTTTGATCAAGTTGTCTACATCGTCCTTATGCGCCATTTCGACCGTAGTATGCATATAGCGTAACGGAAGGCTGATGAGCGCAGAAGGTACTCCTCCATTGCTGTAGGCAAAGGCATCGGTATCTGTTCCGGTAGATCTCGAGGAGGCTTCACGCTGCAGTGGAATCTTCTTTTTCTTAGCTGTATCGATGATCAAATCAAGCAAGATATTGTGCACGGCAGGAGCATACGTGACCGAAGGCCCGGAACCTGCTCTGACATCACCACGCTCTTGTGCCTTGACCAGAGGAGTGTGCGTATCGTGAGTCACATCAGTTACGATAGCGACATGTGGCTTAATCGTCTCAGCGATCATCTGAGCTCCCCGCAAGCCGATTTCTTCCTGTACGGCATTGACTATATATAAACTGTAGGGTAGTTTCTTCTTTTTCTGCTTTAGCATGCGAGCTACTTGCGCTATGCAAAAGCCACCCATGCGATTGTCAAGAGCACGCCCGGCATAAAAGGTATCGTTGAGCATCTCCAGTTTGTCCTCATGTGTCACCACACTCCCTACATGGACCCCCATTTTATCAACTTCTTCACGGTCTTTTGCACCGATGTCGATAAATATGTTTGTAGTCGAGGGAGAAAGACTTGAGTCTTTGCCTTTGCGCATGTGGATAGCTGGCCAACCAAATACACCCCTCACGACCCCTTTGTCACCATGTATATTGACCCGCTTTGAGGGGGCAATCATGTGATCTGATCCACCATTGCGCACCACATGAATAAATCCATCCTTGTTGATATGATTGACAAACCACGATATTTCATCGGCATGACCTTCGATCACGACTTTATAGTCTTCTCCTGGATTAATGACGCCGTAGACAGTACCATAATTATCCAGGTGCCACTCGTCTATGTAGGGCTCGATGTACTCGATCCAAAGTTTCTGCCCAGAAGACTCAAAGCCCGTGGGAGATGCATTTTCGAGGTATTTGTAGAGGAATTCCTCTGCTTTCTTATCTAGTGCCATAAACGTATTTCTGTATTGCCGGGTTTAGCTTTTAGTTAGTTTCACTCCAGCGGATCGGGTCGAGCCTCCATTCCTCAAGGGTAGCAAAATCAGCACGATCTATCATGCCTTCCTCCGCACCAACCTCTAGAAGTGTCTCCAGATTAGTGATCGATTGCACTGGATAATCGGCATCCTTAAAAGCGCCCTCGCAGGCTGCAAGTTGGTAGCTAAAAATCGCCAACAATCCCACTACTGACATCCCAGCAGATTGAATCGCATCAATAGCAGCCAAGCTACTTTTTCCTGTACTAATTAAATCTTCGACCACCAGCACCTTCTTTCCTGGAGAGATTTCACCTTCTATTTGATTGCGTCGGCCATGCTCTTTGGCTTTGCTTCTTACATAGATAAAGGGCAATCCCAACTGATGAGCAAGCAGAGCACCATGTGGAATGCCAGCCGTTGCTACACCAGCGACAATATCGGCTTGCGGAAAGTCTGACATCTTGCTAACCATAGACTCAATGAGATCGTTGCGCACGTATGGGTACGACAGCGTACGACGATTATCGCAATAAATCGGAGACCTTAGTCCAGAAGCCCAGGTAAAAGGCTCTGTCGGGTTCACGATTATTGCCTTAATTTGCAGCAAATGCCGGGCAATTATTTGATCAAATTTCATGATAATGCAACGGTGAAAATGGCGCGTGAATGTACAAAATATACATAAATGAAAATCTGCTATGTCTCGGAGAGCCAGATGAAATTGAGAACCTCGCTGATGTAACGCTCGTGATCCCATATTTTGGAAAGCGTAAGGCTCTCCTCAATCTAGCGGATCGGCTGGAGAAAAACACCGATGGAAGGGTGATGGCTGTATCCAGCTCGAACCTAGAACAGCTCTGGCTGGATTTTTACAGTCTCTACCGTGTTATTCCTGCCGCTGGAGGACTGGTTTATGATCAGTACCATAAGCTACTCTTGATCTACCGCAGAGGTTTCTGGGACTTGCCAAAAGGGAAACAGGACAAGGGTGAGTCGATCGATCAAACTGCCCTGCGTGAAGTGGAAGAAGAAACGGGAATTAGTGCGCGACTTGGTGATCTTGCTGGTGAGACCTGGCACACCTACCGTACTAAAAAAGGCAAGCGAATTCTCAAGTCAACTACTTGGTATTCCATGTACGCGACTCACACAGAACTCAAACTCCAGAGTGAAGAGGATATAGAAGATGCCCAGTGGATTCAAGCTGCTGAAATTGAGACCTTAGATCTTCCGATTTATCGCAGCATATCCGACTTGATCCAGGCACAAGAAGCTTAGTGATTCATCCCAGCCCTATTTTATTCTCCCTAGGGACAATCTCAAAATGCAGTCCCCTATTTTCTGGGATAGATTTCATGCTGGGAGGCTTTGAGCGTATTTAGCAAAAGAGAAGTTACGGTCATGGGTCCAACCCCTCCAGGTACGGGGGTGATATAAGCCGCTTTTTCTGATACTTCATCAAAATTCACATCACCGACTAGTCGATAGCCTCGTTTTCGACTTGCGTCATCCACTCGATTAATGCCCACATCTATCACAATGGCCCCTTCCTTTACCATATCACCTGAAATGAAATTCGGAATTCCAATGGCCGCAATAACGATATCGGCGCGCAGGACCTC
>CAJQNM010000360.1 GCA_905479665.1 uncultured Saprospiraceae bacterium | reverse complement strand
CCAAGTACATTGAGCGTACCGGTCACCCCTCCAGCCAGATTGATTAAGGACCCACTGTGGCTGGCTGATGATACCGACTCTAGCGTCACCGTAAGGTTCCCTCCATCGGAAACATTGAGAGCTCCACCGTTCCCGGTTATGGCTACCTCACTAATGGTGAGGTTACCCACCGATGACATCCCCTCATTCTTAATAGCCATGCCCATGGTGGTACCTACGTTTAACCCACGCACCAAATTTCCAGAAGCCATTGTAATCCCATCCCCTGTAGAGTTGACGATCACGGGATCTGCACCAGCTGTAGCTGGCAAGTCGCTATGCGGTGGCAATGTAATGCCCGCTATCGTTGCCAAATCTGCGCTGGCACCCTGCCCAATGAGTTTTTGATCATTCAACAGACTGGTTCCTCCCAGATAATCCCCCCCACCGGTGTGGACGAATATTGCGTGTCCTATATCGGGTTTTCCCACACCGCCAACATTGGCTGTTGTAAAATCGGCCAGTGTCTCAAAGGGATCACTCAGCGTACCCGTTCCACCTGAGCCTCCACCCACATTATTCACAAACCAGATCACTCCACTAACTTTTATGACCACTTTGGCTTGTCGATCCGGTGTCAGTGGATCACCATCACTCAATGCATAAACAAACATATCCAAACCGCTAAACCCCAGAGCAGGATCATATGTGAAAGCTCCACTGCTCTGCACCGTTACCTTTCCACCCTGGCCGCTCATAAATTCGACTCCAGGTGCGGTATTGGGAGTGGCAACGCCCGCCATCACGATGGCCAGACCAGCGGGTGCTAGGTTATCGATATCCACGTCATTCTGTAATAGACCATTCGCTGCCAGCACATTCAAACCTACATTGCCAATGGCATCAAAACTGTCTTTTCGAGCCAGTGGACTGATATGTACAGAACTCGCGTCAAGGGTGAGATTGGGATCAAAGTTCATCGTATCCAACATCACATTTTTAGCTGTATCTCCAGAAACAGCGATCGTGATCTTGTATCGAAGACTGTCACCTGGATCAGCCTTCATATTGTTTGTTGCGTCTTTGACCAGCGAATCCTGCTTGGTAACAGTAATGACCTGAGCAGACATCTCACTAAGAGGAGTAAGCACGATTAAGATCAAAAGGACAAACTTTGCACGATTGATACACGTATTCATGGATGATTTCATAAAGTTGAATCTTCTTAGGTACTTATCAAATGGACAGATGTAGCTGGGCGCAAACCTGGACTTAGACTTGGAACGCATAAATGCATGCATACAGAGACTTTGAGTGTTGACTTTGAAAATGTGGACTTTGGGTAAATACAATATGCGCAATTTCCTAGCGAAATCGCTTATAAACTGCCAAAAAAGGCAACAATTAGTCCTCTTATGAGCTATTTCTGCCCTTGTTCTACTCCGTCTTCTACTCGTTCAATGAACACCATCTTACGGATGGCCGTATAAGAACCCACATTTAATCGATAATATAGAAATGCAACTGACACCTAAGTCTCTATTTCTGAATTGCAACTGATTACAGGAAAATACGATATCGAACCTGTTGAATTTCGAATGAGGAATTTAGAATATCGACCGTTTCTTTGCAGTTCACTCGTTATTCATCATTCGAGATTCGTTATTCAGGATTCATTATCGTGACGTTCTCAATTAACTTTGCAAATAATTAATTCTTGTTTCCTCTCTGCAATTGTAGCAAAATTGAAAATTTTGACAATTGCTTCTCCTCCAGAGGAGAATATTGAGTCGTCATTGATAGCCCTTCCAGGGAGATGAAATACAATACTTAAAGGTAAAAATCAAGAGCCAAAAAAAGCTCCACAGTTGCTATCGCATCGACGGAAGGCTGAATTTCACGAAGCCTGCTTAATCACTTTGATGACCTGAGAAGACAATCTTACCTATTAGAAAGGCGACACTTTGGCCGCCCTTCATATTTACTTCTTCCTTGTTATCTTAATTAATATCCGAACTACTCAATCAACACCATCTTACGGGTGGATGAATAAGTGCCTGCATTTAATCGATAATACAATATGCCACTCACACCCAGGTCTGAGGTTCTAAATTGTACTTGATTAAACCCTTTGACGTAATCGCCCTCGATGGCGCGAATCACTCGACCCGTGACATCGTAAACCGTCACACTAGCCCGCATGGCTTCCGGTAGCACAAATCCAATATTGGTTTCGGCTTGAAAGGGATTTGGAGTGTTTTGTTCTAACAAATATCCTTCAACACCGACTATCTGACCTAGTGGTCGACCACCTACTCCAACGGACTTAGTGCCTTGGTCGGAGGTAAGCATGCTGCGATCCATTTCTTTGGCGTCATCCACCATGCCTGTCACCTCGCTCGGTGGCTGGGGCTCGCCAGCAATTGTACTTCCACAGATATCACTATTGTTTTGCACAATTAAAACTACGTCGCAATAGTCCCGTGTATCACTAGGCAAGCTCACCACCCAGAGGCGAACTAAATGCGTACCGGCATCTGCACATCCCACCGTTAAACTATCGGGATCGCCCGCAGCCGTCGCATCGGTACTATCTCCGGTGACAAATTCAATTCTAAATTCAATGGCGGTGTCTTGACAAGCTGGCTCACTGCTGCTGTCAAATTCTCCAGCCCACACTACTGCATGCGCGCTATCGACTACGCCATCTTGGTCACTATCCCAAGGTGTTAAGGTCGCCGTCAAAGAGGTGACACAGACCGGACTTGGTTTCTTGACCGATATAACATCGATTAAGTAGTCACAGTAGCCTTCGTTATTGCATTCGTCAACTGTAACTACTTTGAGTTTATAGTTGCCATGGGCTAAGTCGCTTGATTCGATATCGAAATTGTCCTCATTGTCAGATAGGTCTCCATCTCCGCTATCAACAATGGTGACGGCATCGGGATCGGTTATATTCTTCAGTTCCCAGTTATATCGGGTTAGACCACAAGGATCCATCGCACCTACGGTAACCGCTAGATCAAAGGCACAAGCTCCCACTTCAATCGAACCGCCACTCTCCACAGGACCAGTTATGGTGCAAACTGGAGGCAGGGTATCATGTACAATGATCTTTTGCTCGCAGTAACCTTTGAAGAATTCACTTTCGGTATCGAGAATCCATTCGCTTTCCAAAGGTATACCACCGGTGTAACACCAATCGGCAAAATACCAGGTGCGAATGATTTTGTAGCACGCTGCATCTCCACCCACGACTTTAAATACTTTGTCTTGATGAGCAATGCCCACTATGCGACAGTCATCATCAAATTTGTACGTGGCATAACCTGTGTTTTCAGGACCCGCATCTCCCACTACATTACCCCCTTCGTCATATTCTATGTCACAACTATATACGACTTCATCGCCGGGCACATCAAACATATACTTACTCAAGTGGCATTCGTTACCTACCGAGATCCGCTGGTGACGATAAATGGTATCCACAGGATGTTTTAGGCTATCGGGCACATTGTGATCCAAATAGAAACTATCTGGACAGCCCTGCCAAATTTTAAATTTTCTAAAAATATATCCCTGGCCACAATGGTCAAATTCACACCACACTTCTTGCTCACAATGCACATTTTGATCGCAGTTTACGACCGCGATGCCCTTTTGAAAGTCAATCGTATCCTGGTCATAATAGCAATCGGTGATCACTGAGTCTTTCCAGATGTAGCCAAAATGCTCGTCATATACACGCACTTGGTCATGATAACTAGTGCATTGGCATACACTGTCATAAAAGGTAATGTCGCATTCGATTTCAGCACCATCGATGTCTACGTAGTTGCCAGAGGGGTCTTTCCAAGCCTTAGAATAACCGCCAAAAACTTCATCTAATAGATCGAAAGCATCTTGCTCACCTGCCTTCGCTTGTTCAACTACGTAATCTAAGCTCACCGGATGAATCTCCTCTGGGTAAGCATAGCGCTTATCTTTATAGGTTTTACAAGTAATGTTTTCTTCTTCAATCACATCTTTAGCGATCGTAATCGGTGTTTTATCTTCTACCCATACGCTGGTCCAGGCCTTACCCCAGTTACACCAGTAATCCATGACTAGTACTTCAACAGTGACCGGTCCACATGCATCGTCGCAGGAGAAAACCACTTGATCGCTCCAACCGCCTCCAATTTGCGACCATTCGTCCACGAGATCTTCTAACATGGGCATGTAAGCCGCACCTCCGGCAAAAATATCTGTTTGCCCAAAGGGTGAAATGATTGGTGAATCGTAGCTATTTGTCTTCAGATTATACGTGTAAATAAATCCTGGTTCATCAGAAACAAGGAAGATTTTTCCAGCACCAACTGCTACACCATCGATATCCATTTGGCCTATAGGAAATGACGCAAGCACTGACGTAGATCCTGTCAATGGATCAATTTCTACAATTGAACCTTGAGCATCATCTGCCCCATAAATTTTCTTGCTCACTGGATCTGCATCGATTCCAGAAATGTCAATTGTCATTGGATCATAGGAAGCAATTAGGGTGGCGATGAAAGTGGTCAGATTAATACTGTAAAATCCATCCGACAAGCCATTATCGACGACTCCGTAGAGTTTTCCATCGATTGCGGCTAATCCATCAATCCTTAAGGGAGTTGTGCCGTCAGTGGTGACCGTACCCAGTAGAACCGGAGCAACACCGCCAAATGGAAGGGCATACAATTGATCTCCGTTTATGGGCATTGAAGGCGATCCTGCGGATGAAGTGAAGAGAATTCTCTTTTGGCTAAAATCGGTGGTAGCACCGTAGATGGGAAAGTCTGACAAGACGCTCGTCGATGATCCGTTCATTCTCACATAATAAGCGTCATTTACCGAGAATCCGGGATTATCTGCCGTCCCAATAAACAAAGTACTAGGATTCTTCCACTTATAAGCAAATGCTGGATCTTGAATGGCTTCGTCAAGGATGCCCCTGAAATAATCCTCATCCACATCATAAGGATGATCGGGACATTCCAAAGTCGCATATTTCATCAGATCGTACTGCCAGGCATTATAGATCAAATCGCCACATGGTACATCATCGTTACATAGCCAGTCCAGGGTTTTCGCATAATGAGCTTCTACCTCGTCAATGTGTTTGTCATCTTCCAATTGTGCTTGCCAAAGTGTATCATGATGTTCCGTTATGTAACAAGAATCTACATCATCACAAAGATCGATGCAGGCTTCGTACCAGTCAGCTCTTCTCGCTAAAAGCAGATTCACTCCGCAATTATCCCAACTACCTTCATCAAACGTTTTAGCCTCGACCCAGACTTTCTTATCGCTTAAGCTTACAGTCACCCCTTTATCCACCACTGGGACAGGTCTCGTGTTATCTTTCACTCGAATATAGCAGGTATCATAGCCAATATTATGACAGCTATCATACGCTTCATAAACAATCCGGTAGGGAAGCTCTTTGTATGGCAACTTAAATTGGGTGTGTCCCTCCCAACATTTATTCTCTGCATTGTAGGCCATGATGGTTGTGCCGACATCTTCAATCGTTGCTTTTACCTGTTTGATACCACTCCAATCATCTTGTACATACGTGGGAACAACATAAGTATGGGCGGCACATTCGTGTGTGCCGGTGTAAACGGTCGTCAGGAGTAGATTATCATCCTTGCAATCTACCACCGGTGGTACCGTATCAAGATCTATGAACCAAAATGTGCATACTAAATAACCGGGCACCAATTGCGTAAATGCGTTAGCTGCTAAACCAGTTGCCAAGCAAGTACCTACTCGAGGTGGAACGCACTCTTGCTTTAATTCAAGGGTATACTTACTTTGCTCTTCGCAACCACCGCTTCCAAAATTCCAGTATTCTAAGTGCGAGAGCAGGCCACATTTCGTATCATCAAGGAATGGATTAAGATGATATCTGCCGAGTGAATCGTCATAGACGAGAAAGTAGATCGTATCACAAAGTGATCCATCGCCATCTTGATCTGATCCAAACGTAGCCGGATCACACCTTTCGGGATACACCATGAACGGACCAGCATTGCCCTGACCACAGTAAGTGGTGTCTTTTTCTGCACAGTAAATATTAACGGTTGGCTCAATCGCCGGGAGTCTAAAGACCGTGATCGTATCGAAAGCGAAACCCCGATTGCCAGCCTTGTCAAACGCTTCGTATTCCCTTAAAATAACCTTTAAGGTATCGTTTAGAGGATCGAAGGGGCCGCCACAAGCATAAGGTGTAACCCAATCGGCAACAAAAGTAGCTGCCTCGCTAGCTTCGCAAGGAATAGTAGCAAGAGGTGGCTCATCATCAATATGCTGGCCCGGCTCTATTAAAGGGTCAAAGCAATATACGTCTTTAGCCCGTCCCACGATAGTCGGTCCATTTCCTTGTTTAAAAGTTAGGTTCGACCAACAGCTTCCAGCCTGACTGGACACATTGATCTTTAGGGATTCCCCTAGGTAACTACATACCGGCAGCACAATCGAGGCATTCCCGCTTAAGGGGGTAGGTCCATGTACAATACCTCCGAAAGAGCGTGTGATCGTCACATCAGCTGATACAGCTGTATAATTCGCCACAAAATCCGAGAAGGCAATGGTAGCATTCCCTAGCGAATCAACATTTGCATTGAGGTCTCTGCAATTAGGTGATACGTTTGGACTTTGAGCATTTGCACTAAAGCCCATAACAAGTGCGAAAAGGACGGTGTAGAATTTGGTCATGTTGGTCGGTCTTCGTAAAAAAATGTCATTAAGATAGAATATGCATATCGGTGTAGTTTTACATATTCTGACCTATACTCAGTAAAACAGGTTCAACTGCCTGATTTACATACGAGTAGCAAAAATAATCCCAAGCTCAAAGGCTAAACTTGAGTCTCCTCCGGAAAGTGCCATCTTCACAAAATGAGACTATTTTGGATTAAATTTACGCTTTTTCGAAATTGGGTGAAGCCTGAGTATCAGCCAGTTGAGAAAAATGGAAAGATCGCCAAAAGAGCCATTTTTGATTTGGTGAGTTCCGGAGCAGACTCATTTATTAGTCCCCGACAGCATCGCGCTCAGCAGGTGCCAGCGCAATTTCCTTCTTGGCAACGGTGAGATCCATTTCGATGCTTTCCAGAATGCCTTTTATTTGATCTCGGATCACATAGTACTGTGGCAACTCTGATTCCGCC
>CAJQNM010000359.1 GCA_905479665.1 uncultured Saprospiraceae bacterium | reverse complement strand
AACGATGAAAAACGTGAACTACCATGTAGGTATGGGTGCGACCGCCGAGGCAGTCGCGAAGAAATACGAGGTATCACGAGAAGAGGCCGATGCTTTTTCGGTCCGCTCGCACGATCGAGCTGCTGCTGCGATCGACGGAGGGCTATTTAAAGATGAGATCGTACCCATCACTGTTGAGGATGTGTTTGTCAAGGATGGCAAGCGCGTAGAATCAAGCCATGTAGTCGATACAGACGAAGGAGTGAGACGCAGCACCTCCATGGAGGGACTGGCTCGCCTGCGCCCGGTCTTCAAGATGGGAGGAGTCGTAACGGCGGGAAATTCCTCTCAAACCTCAGATGGAGCAGCTTTCGTATTGGTGGTCAGTGAGCAGGTCGTAAAAGATCTGGACCTGACTCCGATCGCGCAATTGAAAGCCTGTGCCGTAGGTGGAGTTGATCCCTTGTACATGGGCATCGGCCCCTGTGTGGCGATACCCAAAGCCCTCCGGCAAGCGGGTCTGAGCCTCTCGGATATTGAACAGACAGAGCTCAACGAAGCGTTTGCAACGCAAGCCTTAGCCGTCATTAAAACGGCAGGTCTCGATCTAGAGACTGTCAATGTAAATGGAGGCGCCATTGCACTTGGGCATCCATTGGGTTGTACGGGCGCAAAGTTGTCCATTCAGTTGCTCAATGAAATGCGGAGACGAGATCAAAAATACGGCATGGTTACGGCGTGTGTGGGTGGTGGCCAAGGTATTGCGGGTATTTTCGAATTACTCAATTAAATAAAATTAGAATCGTCATGGAACGAGAGTTTCAAAGAATCAGTGTAGGTAGAATCCTTACACTCGGATTGATAGCCGTCGTATTGCTTTATTGGTACGATACCGTTCTCTGGAATCCGATAGCCATCGCGGAGTTAAGTCTCTTGGTATTTCACTTTGTGCGCCAGGGCAGGATTTTAGGAATGGTTGTGGGCGGCCTATTTACTCTGATCAGCCTCTATATGTTTTTGGCGTTGTTTTCTGAATTTGGGGGTTTTCATTTTTCACAATCAAGTGATTTCTGGTACGGCTTTACATATTTCAGCATCACGTTAGGACTTTCGGTGGCAACCTTTTTTATGCATTTTTCTCAGCAAAAAATGAGCCCTAATGTTATTGAAACGTCAATATGAATTTTGAATATGACGAGAAGTCTCTGCGCTTGCAGGAGAAGTTGCGAGATTTTATGGATCGCAATATTTATCCCCGCGAAAAAGAGCACTATGAATTTGTCTCTAAAAACGCTTGGCAAAATTATCCCGAATTAGAAAGCCTAAAGGAAAAAGCGAGGTCGGCCTGCCTGTGGAATTTATTTTTGCCCAAAGATTACGAAAAATTTAGCCCTGGTCTTACCAATCTTGAATATGCTCCCCTGGCTGAAATCATGGGCCGGGTACTATGGTCATCGGAAGTATTTAATTGCTCCGCACCCGATACCGGAAATATGGAAGTATTGGCACGGTATGGATCTCCGGCGCAGCAAGAGCGTTGGCTCAAACCCCTCTTGCAAGGAGAGATTCGTTCCGCTTTCTTGATGACCGAGCCGCAGGTGGCTTCATCAGATGCTACTAATATTGAGACCTCTATCCGGAGAGAAGGTGATGAGTACGTGATCAATGGCACAAAGTGGTGGTCGAGTGGTGCGATGAATCCAGAATGTAAAGTATACATCGTCATGGGCAAGACAGACCCCACTGCCGCGCGTCACGAGCAGCAGAGCATGATTATGGTGCCTGCCGATACGCCGGGAGTAAGGGTCTTGCGACCGCTGGAGGTATTTGGAAATATGGAGTCGCCTGAGGGACATGCCGAAATAGAACTGAAAGATGTGCGAGTACCAGTGGAAAATCTACTGGTGGGAGAAGGTGAAGGATTTCGTATCGCGCAAGGAAGGCTTGGACCAGGTCGCATTCATCACTGCATGAGACTCATAGGGGGCGCCCAACGTGCACTCGAACTGATGTGTGAGCGGGTCATGCAGCGCGAAACCTTTGGGCGAAAGATTGGAGACTACAGCAGTATTCGGCAGGATATTGCAATGTCACGGTGTGAGATTGAACAAGCGCGACTGCTTACCCTAGCTGCGGCCGACAAGATTGATCAAGCCGGAAATAAAGCAGCGAAAGATCTTATCTCCATGATCAAGGTCGTGGTACCGCGGATGACTTGTACAGTCGTTGATCGCGCCATTCAGGCCTTTGGTGGTATGGGCGTCTCACAGGATACCCCTCTTGCTGGTTTCTGGCGTTATGCACGGATCATTCGGATTGCCGATGGTCCGGATGAAATACACATGTACCAGCTCGGCCGCAATACCATCCGGCAATACATTAAATAAGCAATATTTACTGTTTTTGCCTCTAACTATTCTAAATATGCCTCACTGAAAGTCCCAGAGGGACAGTGCATCCTAGCCCAGGGTGGAGTGGAGCGGAACCCTGGGATAGTAAGATTTTGGGACGATAGTGTTTGGCGTCATTTTTGTTTGGGCAGGTGCGAGCAATGCAAAAATGGTGACAAACACGACTTGGTATGCTAGAAGGCATTTTACCTCCGAAACTTCAGTTAATTAATTATTGCCCTCGCGAAAATAATCAGCAAAATGAGGTAGGATGTCACTGCCCAAGCGCTGACCAATCTGATTGGTGTGGTCTCCCTCGTAGATCTCAAATGCATTTTCTATGCCTAATTTCTCCAGTTCCTGGTGGAGCGTTTCGGCACTGTTGCGAATCATGAAATCTTGACTACCTACGTCAATAGATATTTGATCGAGTTCTTGCAGGTCATTGAGGTGGGTGGATAAATTGGGAATAATTTCGTGTGATTTAAAGCGCTGGGCAATGGAATCAATGGCCTCTCCATTTTCGTCAAATGGGAAATCGATGTACATCGGTGGCTTGTTGGGATTGGGGGACCAGGCTGCTGCTGCTGCCAGTGAGATTCGTACAAAAAAGGGCTGGGATTCGAACTGCGATGGATCGGTAACCTTAAGCAAGTTTTTTATCAGTCCTGCATTGGTGGGTAGGCTATTTTCCAAGCAGCAGGGGCTCATCATATAAAGGGCACCGAATACATCAGCATTTTTCATCCCGATTTTTACCGTGCCATATCCTCCCATGGAGTGACCAGCTAGTCCTCTGCCGGCCGGATCTTTTATCGTGCGGTAATTCTCATCCATATGTGCCACCAACTCTTCAGAAATAAAATCTTCCCAATTTCCTGTAGTCGACGAATTGCTGTACATGCTGCCATGAAAGGTGTTGTACGCATTGGGCATGACCACAATAAATTGATCTTCTTCAGGCAGGTCTATGGAGTCAATCAGGACAGGTAAATTGATCCAATGGTCTTTTTGTCCAAACCATTTGGCATTGCTATCGGTGTACCCATGCAGGAGATAGAGCACCGGGAAATCACGCGCCGGAGACGT
>CAJQNM010000358.1 GCA_905479665.1 uncultured Saprospiraceae bacterium | reverse complement strand
TTCCTTTCGTTGCAATTAGGATTGAGCCTGCAGGTTGTTGTGTGGCTTGCCTAGCGGCAATTGGTGTGAGCAAGCGTGTGAGGACGAGTGGGTAGATTTGGGTTTTGGGTGTGAGAGCCGCTTGTTTCCGTGCTGATCACTGCTTCTTTTTTACGATCCCTTTCGTTGCAGTTAGGTTTGAGCCTGCAGGTTGATGTGTGGCTTGCCTAGCGGCAATTGGTGTGAGCAAGCGTGTGAGGACGAGTGGGAGGATTTGGGTTTTGGGTGTGAGAGCCGCTTGTTTCCGTACTGATCACTGCCTCTTTTTTACGATTCCTTTCGTTGCAATTAGGTGTGAGCCTGCAGGCTGATGTGTGCTTGCCTAGGGGCAAGTGGTGTGAGCAGGGGTGTGAGGACGAGTGGGTAGATTTGGGTTTTGGGTGTGAGAGCCGCTTGTTTCCGTGCTGATCACTGCTTCTTTTTTACGATTCCTTTCGTTGCAATTAGGATTGAGCCTGCAGGTTGTTGTGTGGCTTGCCTAGCGGCAATTGGTGTGAGCAAGCGTGTGAGGACGAGTGGGTAGATTGGGTTTTGGGTGTGCCATATTGATCATTGCGACTTATTGCAAGCTTATCAGTTCTTCTAGCGTTTTTCCTCGCATCTTGCACACCTTAATTGTTGCGACTCCAAAGTCCATCTTGACTTTTCCTTCCAGCAAATAGATACCTATTCCCACCATCGGATATTGCTCGAGCGAGTCTGGCAGATGTACGGTATCAAAAAAAACACCCGCTTGATCGTACCAGGTCACATAGTTCATATGCATGCCATCGCAAGTCGTTACGGGCTTCTTGATTACGAAATAGCCCAGGATTTTTACTGGTTGGTTTGCGTACCGTGCTAAGTCTCGTGCTCGAAGTGGATATCGATCACGGTGAGGTACTAAGTCAAACACATCACAAAGCAGGTACCCGTACGCATCGTATTGATCTTGGTAAATGTCTGACAATGATTGATCGTCAAGTAGTAATGGCGCAGCCACTGATTGCTCAAATAGTACTTTTTGCCCAACTGCAGGAGCTGCTTGCCAACTGAAGTAGGCTTTTGTTATGAGCACTTGACGATCACCCAGTTGTGCAAGGGCTCCTGCCCGTAAGAGCACGTAAAGCGCATGGGGGGTGAGCGGTACTCGCCGCATCAGATCTGGTAGATCCTTGTAGGGGCCAAATTCTTCGCGCTGCTGTAGAATGCACTCTACCGTCATCAGCGCCAATCCCTTGATATGTCGCAGCCCCAGATAAAGGTCCTCTCCGCAAACGCAGGCTAGGACCAAGCTTCGATTTACGCATGCGGGTCTTACGTGTAAACCCATGCATCGAGCTTCGTGCAGGTAGATTTCAAGACGATAAAATCCCCCTCCATTGTTGATCACAGCTTCGATAAACGCGTGAGGATAATGAGCTTTCAAGTACAAGCTCTGCATACTCTCCCTAGCGTACGAAGCGGAATGTGCTTTGCAAAATGCATAGCCACTAAAACTCTTGATCTGCCTCCATACTTCTGCGCTGGTGCTTGCCGCTCTCCCCAGACGGAGCGCACCTTGAAAAAATTTGTGCTGCAATCTTGCAAGAACCTCACTTGATTTTTCTTTGCCGGTCATGAGTCGTCTCAGCATTTCTCCGTCTTGCAGTGACATGCCCGCATAGCTCTGGGCGATCTTCATCACGTCTTCCTGAAAAATCATGATGCCGTACGTCTCGCGAAGATGCTCAGCGAATACCGGGTGCAAATAGGATGTCTGTTCCTTGCCGTTTGCCCGTCTCAAATATGTTTTCATCATGCCGGATTTTGCTACGCCAGGCCGAATGATCGAACTCACCTCGACGAGCTGAGCATACGTCCCGCACGGCGCCTTTTGCAAGAGCCCACGCATCGCTGGCGATTCGATATAAAAACTCCCGATCACCTCACCGCTCTTTAACAGCTCACTCACGAGGGGGTCGTTATGAATCACCACATCATCATCGATCGGTATGGTGACTCCACATTGCTCCTTGATGGTCTGCGTAGCATCTTCGATATAGCCCAAGGCACGTTGACTCAGAACATCAAACTTGTGGTAACCCAATAGCTCAGCGTGATGCATGTCGAAATGGGTGATTGGAAATCCCTTTGGCATTTGCTTGAGTGCTGTGGTGCTGGTCAAAGGATCCTGAGCAATCAAGACGCCACCGCAGTGCACCGAAAGATAATTTGGTAACCCGGCCAGTTTGCGGCCAATGGCAAAAACGTCATGAGCTAGCGGATGATGCAGATGATCAGCTAGCGGATGCTGGATAATCGTTTCTAGCTCTTTGCGATTGAGACCAAATACTTTGCCTACTTCTCGCACGATTGATCTTCCCTTAAATCTTTGATACGTGCCCAACAGCGCAACATGTTGGTCTGGATAATGAGAAAAAATATGCTGCAGAATGTGGTCGCGATGTTGCCAGGAAAAATCAAGGTCAAAATCGGGAGGCACGATGCGCTCAGGACTGAGGAAGCGCTCGAAAAGCAAGCCCAGTCCAAGCGGTTCGACATTGGTAATGCCCAAGCAATATGCAACAATCGAGTTTGCACCACTACCTCGGCCCACGTGTGCAATCTGCTGGCGCCGGGCAAAAGAAATAATATCATGACTGATTAAGAAGTATGTAGCCATGCCGCACTGGCCAATAACTTGTAACTCCGTGAGCATCCTTTGTTCACTGGCATCGTGTCTCTCCCCATATTTAGCCCACCGACCATCTCTGGCCAGCTGTTCGAGACGCACCATGTCTGCGACTGCCGAGGCGCCAAAGGCTTGCCGATTACGATCGTCTTTGTGCGGCAATGGATTGTCGCAAAGATCGAGCAATCGATCTGTCTGACGGATCACTTTGGGAAACCGCTGGAAAAGCTTGCGCAGCATTTGTGGCTGCCAAAATCCTTCTGGTGTCTGGGGTGATGGTCGCTTACTCAAGAGCAGGCTGCCATCAATACAGGTCAAAATCTCGTGCAGCAATCGATCTTCTGGGAGGTACGTAATCGGTGCCCGAATCACACACTTGTCTTCGGCCACACCATGTCCGATCAGATGTCTCTGAGCTGGCAGGATACCGCAGTATTCATGCCCCAGCAACTGGAGTGGTAACTGGTCGGGAGGATAAATAAGCCAAACCTCGCTGTCCTCTCCCAAGTATCTGCGGATGTCAGCCAATCGCTCCGGCATTGAGGTTAGGCATGCATTCAGTTTCATAAAGCCTTCAGCACTGCGGGCCAAGCCGATCACTTGGAGCTGATCAGCTATTCTAAACTCAATCCCGACAACTGGGGAGATATCACTTTCGAGACATCGCGACACAAACTCACTTGCACAGGAGACGTTATTAATGTCGGTCAATGCCAGTCTTTTGAGACCTAAGCGCCTGGCCTGATCGACCAGTGTCGCCGGTGAGAGGGTGCCGTAGCGCAGACTAAAATAGGTGTGGCTGTTCAGATACATCAATACTAGTGAGCGCACTCCGAAAAGTGCCATCTTCATAAAATGAGCCTATTTTGGATGAGATTTTCACTTTTACGAGATTGGGTGATGCCTGAGTATCAGCCGATTGAGAAAAATGAAAAGATCGCCGAAGGAGCCATTTTTGATTAGGCAACCTTTTCGGAGTGCGCTCACTAATAAATAGGCCTCAGTCGATATTTTCGTCTTACTAGTGTCGAATAATTGGA
>CAJQNM010000357.1 GCA_905479665.1 uncultured Saprospiraceae bacterium | reverse complement strand
AATTTTCATCCCGATCTCGCACAGCGCTACTCATCGATTCAAACCTTTGAAATAGAGAGTGAAGAAATTTACGGCAGGCTTGACCTGTCCCCACATGGCTTGAGCGGAGTCTATCGCTGGGGCAGTCGGGAAGTGTATCTCGACGCTCTGCGGGATAATGACATGAGTCTGGTATACTTTCTAGACGACTATCAGGTAGATCCAGACCTGCGAGAAATGTACACTGCCCACGAGCATCTCTTTCAGGACAATACTGACTTCGATTTTTTGGAAGAGCCTCCCCGCAGCTCGCCGTTTGCCCGCCGTTTGGAGCCGGTCGATCTACGTCAGTACGATCTAGCGCTGGCGTGCACAGGTGAGTATGCACAAAAACATGGCGGCACTGTCGAGGGCGCCCTCGCTGCCATGAACACAGCTCTGAACCGGATCAACTTTATCCTCGAAACAGAGCTCTCGATCAGCCTGACCTTGATCGCCGATAATGACAGTCTGATTTTTCTCGACGGCGAAAGTGACCCCTACAGCAACGGCAAGGCAGGGACCATGGCCGGCGAAAACAATGACTACCTGGCGGCAAATCTTGTGAGCAACAAGTATGATCTCGGTCATGTCTTCGGTACCGATTGTGGAAATATCGTGGGTACCTCGGGAGGTATCGGTACGGTCTGCGGGACAAACAAAGGTTTCGGATCCTCCTGCGAATTGAACAATCCCAACCCCGATCGATTTTACATCGGAGTGGTCTGTCATGAGTTGGGACATCAACTTGGTGCCGAACATACCTGGAATAGCTGCCCGACATCAGACGACAGTCAGTTTAACTCAGGCACAGCGTTTGAACCCGGGAGTGGCACAACCATTATGTCGTATGCCGGTGCCTGTGGAGATCAAAACATTGCGTTCAGCGAAGATTTCTATTACCACAACAACTCGCTCATCGACATCACCACGTTTGTAACCTCTGGAGGTGGAGCAACCTGTGCAGAAGTGATGGCAGGACAGAACAATGCACCAGAAGTGCAAGTCCTCCACCAAAGTGGATTTTACATTCCGATCAGCACTCCTTTTCGCTTGCAGGGCAGTGGCACGGATCCGGATGGCGACACGCTTACCTACACCTGGGAACAATATGATGCGGGCGTCGGGCAGGCAGCGCAAACCACCATACAAAATCCACGAGGCAACGGGCCCATATTTCGCTCGGTCAGGCCGGGGTCACTGCCCGAACGGATCATTCCAGAGCTTTCAAAGATTATCACTAATGGATCCGATCTCACGGAAGTGCTCCCGACGTACAGTCGCGACCTCACATTTAGGCTCACTGCTCGCGACAACCGCATAGAAGGAGGTGCCTATGGCTGGGATGAAGTAAAATTTAAAGCCACCGAAACCGCTGGCCCCTTTCTGGTCTCCTCATTTGACCCACAAGACACGCTACGTGTCGGTGACTATGTCACGGTCGAATGGGATGTTGCAGGCACCGACCAGGCACCCGTAAGTTGCAAACAAGTCAACATACGCATGTCGCTTAATGGAGGCCTTGACTTCCCGATCTTACTCGCCGGGGCAGTTGCCAATGATGGCGCCGAAGGTGTCCTCATTCCGGCCACGTTGAGTTCTGAGGTACGCTTTTCGGTAGAGGCGGCTGACAACATATTTTTCGATTTCAATGATAGCGATATGCTCATTGCCGAAGCCCAGGAGGCACGTATTGCTTGGGATCTTGCCCCTCATCAGGGCAGCATTTGTGTTCCGGCCACCTATCCTTTTGAAGTGCGCAGCTTCAGCACACTAAACTTTAGCGATGCGGCCGAACTGATTGTGATGGATGCCCCTGCCGGAGTAACCGTCGATCTACCAGAGATGCTCAGTGGAGGAGACACGCTGGTGCTGCAAGCCAATTTCTCTGCTGAAACGACTCCCGGACCCCAAGTTATTACCCTTGGCATGGTAAGCAATGGCGACACAACGTTGCGCAAACTGAATGTAAATGCCGTACTAAATGACTTTTCAGATATGGTATTGGTCGACCCACCAAATGGTGCAGGCAATGTGAGCTTACGGCCAGGATTTTCCTGGACACCGAGTGCATTCGCCGACCTCCATACCATCGAAATCTCAACGTCACCGACCTTTGAAAATGCCATCATGGCCCAAGATCTAGTCGGAACAAACTATGTCGCCGAAGACCTCCTTTCAGAAAACACCTTGCACTATTGGCGCCTCACTCCCATCAATGCATGCGGGGCAGGAGTGCCATCTGAAATCCAGGCATTTCACACCATCAGCCAGCTTTGCGAGTCTTTTTCAGCAGAAGACCTGCCGCAAAATTTGTCCCAATCGCAAGTGGCTGCCATTGAGTCGAAAATTACCGTCGATCAGGTCGGCATCATTAGTGATGTAAATCTTAATGACATCAGTGGCTTTCACGAGGCCTTTGGAGACCTCGAGATGGTTCTGATCAGTCCGGCTGGTACCCAAGTAGTATTGCTCAAAGATCAGTGTGGTTTTAGTAGTCGCCAATTTACGCTGGGATATGACGACGAATCAAATCTGGACTTTACCTGCAGTACCAACTTCACTGGTCAACTTTTTCGACCAGAAGACAGTCTGGACATACTGATCGGGGAGGGGACGATGGGTGACTGGACACTGATGGTAAGCGACAGTACACCGGGCAGTGGGGGTATGATCTCCGGATGGAATCTTGAGCTGTGTGGAAGCATCGCTGTGCAACCCCCGGGACTTGACACAGATACGCTGCTAGTGATGGTCGGTGGCGAGGCAGTCATTGCCTCCGAAAATCTTCTGGCCTCCAGCGACAACCTTGCTGAGGATCGCCTCATCTACACCGTTGTCACTACACCACTGCAAGGCACTTTGCTTAATGACGGCGTCGCATTGCAAATAGGCGATCAGTTCAGCCAGGAAATGATCTCTAGTGGGTCGATCAATTATCGCCATGATGGGGCCGATCCAATACTGGATCAATTTACCTTTACGGTGATCGATCAGGAGGGGGGCTGGGTGCCCATTTCTAGCTTGCCCATCCGCATAGGTCAATCGACATCTATTGCAGAATTACTTCCTGATCAAGACTGGATCGTCTATCCTAATCCTAGCAAGCATTCGGCAAATGTGGAGCTTCGAGCAGACTGGACTCCAGCCTCCATTAAAATCATAGAGATGAGCGGTCGGCAAATGTGGTCACAGCCATGGCCCGCTGGTGCTACTCGTATCGCTCTGCCGATAGCGCAATTTAGCTCCGGCACCTATGCGATTCAGCTGATCTCAGAAAATGGCATTGCAACCAAGAAATTAATGGTCTGGTAATTAGGTGAAATACCTATTTATGCCATCGTTTCATTTTTATTCCAATGGGTTTTGTATGTGTTTAGCGCTTTCCAATCCTGGCCTGACCGGCATGGAAGGCGCCGAAAAACACAAGGGGTCTGGCCCCCTTGGATTGATTTGGATGGGCCGGGGAGACGCTAAACACATACTGGGTTTTAACCAATTGTTGGTTTATATGAAGCAAGGCACTAAAGTACCTTGGAAGAGAACAACCACGACGCTTTTTCGATATTCGTGATCAGAGTGCTTGGCAGCACAACCCTTTCTTCAGTCTTTATTCTAGATCAAACTCGATCGTATCGCCCGGCTTTATTCCATTTTCTGGGTCTTTCTCTGGTCGTGACTCATTGACCTCACTAATGGTCTTTATGACTTTCTCGACTAATTTATTTCCCGCTGCTTTCCACCCTTTTACACCAATAAATTCATGCAAGGCGATTTCCTCTTCGACCTTTTTCCTGCCTGCCACATATGAGTAGCGCACGGTGCATTTTTCTTTCGTAGTTGCAAATAATATTTTTGACCGAGAGTGCTCGGTCACTACAGAAAATTCTTGATCCAGGGTAGAGGTCTCGATTTGAAAACGTTTTACCAGAGACCATTTTTTCTCCCCATCATAATGCACTAAACTGATCACCGTTGTGGGCGTTAATTTTCCGACGTGCACCAAACCTTCGTGAGCGAGCTTCATCATGGGATCAGGAGCTTGAAGTATATAATGTCCTTTTTCATAGAGTGCCACGATGATATCTCCCGTGTCGAATTTACCCAAATACGTTCCCAATCCATCGCTATTGATCCGACCACTTGCTTTATCTGCCCAAAATTCTATAGCCCCGAGGGTAGATGCTCCTACCGACAATTGGCTTATTTTTCGCACCGGGTATTTTGTCAAAATATTTCCTCCAGCAGCACGTCCTTTTATTTCCAGATCTGCAAAATCAAATTCAAATACTTTTCTATGCGCACGAGAACCGGGAGTAAGCTGCACAGACACGACCTCGCTCTCCCCGTTAGAATTTGCAGTAAAATAAAGGGTCTTTGACCCCTTGTTTCCCTTGGTCAGGTGATAGTCTTTATCTCTTGTGATGGCAGAAACATTAAAACGCTTAGCCATCGCTCGGCCAGTCTTGCCTTCCAGGTAAATCAAATTGTAGGTGGTGCGGTCGTCGCCCTTTTTCCAGACATCTACATGCACGATGTTTTTACCCATAAATACCTTATCGGCTATTTTCGAAACGCGAAACGTGCCGTCTTTCTTAAAAGCAATAATATCGTCAATGTCGGAGCACTCTCGGATAAATTCATCTTTGCGCATACCTGAACCAATAAATCCATCTTTGCGATTCACATACAATCGGGCATTGTTGGCCACGACTTGCACCACATTGATTTCATCAAAGGAAGTTATTACGGTACGGCGAGGTGTGTTTTTACCATATTTATCATAAAGCCCTTCGAAATAGGCTATCGCATATGCTGTAAGGTTATTTAAATCATGATTGACTTGCTCCAGTGATTCGTTTAACCCACTGATGTATTCATCTGCTTTAAAGCTATTGAATTTGGAAATCCGTTTTATGCGTATTTCAGTCAGTCGGATAATATCCTCTTTGGTAAAAGCCCGATTCAATTTTATTCTCTTGTCTCCTTTTTTGATTTTATCGTTCGGGTCTGCAATGTACTTTCGCATTTCGCGATCGATTGTTTCCAGTACAGCCTCCCAGGTTTCGCACTCTTCGATTTCGTGATAGACTCGATTTTCGATAAATATTTTCTCAAGGCTGGCGAAGTGCCATTTTTCTAGAATATCAGCCCGTTTTATTTCCAATTCTTGGCGCAATAAATCCTTGGTGTGTTCCGTAGACATGCGCAACACCTCATTGACTGCAAGAAAATGTGGCTTGTTATCAATGATGACACAAGCATTTGGAGATATGGATACCGCGCAGTTGGTAAAGGCATACAGCGCATCAATGGTCTGTTCGGCCGAAATACCAGGAGCGAGGTCGATGACAATCTCTACTTCCTTTGCCGTATTGTCAGTGACCTTTTTGATTTTGATCTTTCCCTTGTCATTGGCTTTGATGATGCTATCGATCAAGTTGCCTGTCGTAACTGCATACGGCAATTCGGTGATCGCAATGCGACTCTTGTCGAGCTTATCGATCTTGGCCCGCACCGCTAGTTTTCCACCCTTTTTACCATTGGCATAGTGCTCGACGTCCATCAGACCTCCAGTGCGGAAATCAGGAAATATTTGAAAGCGTTTGTCCTCTAAAATCTTGATGGAGGCCTTGATGAGCTCCCCAAGATTGTGGGGCATGATCTTGGTGGAAAGCCCTACCGCGATGCCTTCTACACCTTGCGCCAACAAAAGAGGAAACTTCATCGGTAGGTTGATCGGTTCTTGTTTCCGACCATCGTATGATATTTGCCAGGCTGTAGTGTCTTTATTAAAGGCCACATCCAGCGCAAATTTGCTGAGACGGGCTTCGATATAACGTGGAGCTGCGGCGGAATCTCCCGTTCGGGTGTCGCCCCAATTGCCCTGGGTCTCCACGAGTAGATCATGTTGACCTACCTTCACCAATGCATCACCTATCGCAGCATCACCATGAGGATGATACTGCATCGTGTTACCGATGATGTTGGCAACCTTGTGAAAACGGCCATCATCAAGAACTTTCATGCTATAGAGCAGCCGACGTTGCACTGGTTTGAGCCCGTCTTCAATGCTAGGTACTGCTCGCTCTAGTATAACGTACGACGCATAGTCGAGAAAGTAATCTTCGTACATCCCCGTCAGAGTAGTGATGCCTCCGTTGTCATCCTTGGCTGCTGCTAGATCCAAATCTTCTGCCATGCAACAAATGTAAAATGTGTGGGTAACATATGATTAAGTTCACTCATGTTTTTCTCTTAAACCCGCTCTTAAGTGCTCGGAATTCCTGCAAGATCGCGTTAGATATATGTTAAAGGCAGCAAGATGGAGTGGCAGGGCGTTGATTTAACGCTATCTTTTTGACTTTCAATGAGGTAGAGACTAAGATGGATTTTGTTATCAATCTAGAGAATCAAGAACACAGCTTTATCAGCGCTTGTGTCCGCGAAGAGAAGTGGGCACAGCAGAAGTTGTATGAAGATCACTTTGGTGTGATGATGGGAATCTGTCTGCGCTACGCCGGTGATAAGGAAGAAGCAATGGATATACTCCACGAAGGGTTTATCAAGG
>CAJQNM010000356.1 GCA_905479665.1 uncultured Saprospiraceae bacterium | reverse complement strand
ATCAAAGCTGGGAAGGACAATATGGTCTACTGCGCAACTCGGATCATATGTTGACCCGTGCGCAAGAATTAGATCTCGCATTTCACGAGGGAATTGCCCTTACGATGAAATCATATCTTTTTGGTCTGATTACAGACTTGTGGGGGCCTGCTCCTTACCAAGCGGCACTTAAGGGAGATCAAGGCTCCGTCGAAAACCTACTGCCAGGATTTGATGAGCAATCAATAATTTATGATGGAATAATTGCAGATCTCGAACTAGCAAGTAATGTATTTTCCACGGGCGGAAATTTCGAAGAAGTAGATACCGATGCGGATGTAATTTATGGTGGAGACGCCTCCGGCTGGGAAAAATTTTCCAATTCCCTGCAGCTGCGCTACTACATGCGAATTTCAGAGAAAGACCCTGCAAAGGCTAAGGCCGGAGTGGAAGGCCTCGTAAGCTCACCATTGATCTTAGACCCTGCCGACGACGCCACTATGAGCTACGTGGGTACCAGCAGCAGTGATTCATGGCCATCAAACATAGCTGCTGATCTAAGTGGTAGCAATTACCGCCGGATTAAGATGTGCGCTACACTGGTCGATCAGATGCAAGGCCTAAATGATCCACGCCTCGACCTGTGGGCAAAACCGATTGATGTACCATTGGTCATTGATGAGAATGCAGCTCCAGGTACCGATGAGGTGGTGGATGGATCTCGCCGTCTAGCCCCAGATGTGGTTGCGGATATCGACGTTGACACCGATCCGGTCTACGTAGGTTTGCCACCGAGTATTTCAGATTTGCCCAGTGCCTACAATCTCAATCCCACTCCCGGACAAACCTCTTTCAATCCACACGTCTCCTACCTTGATGAGATCTACACGGAGTCTCAACATCCCTTGTTACTGGCTCGTGTGCTATCTGCCGCTGAGGTGCGATTTTCGCTCGCAGAGGCTGCACTCAAAGGTTGGTCTGTAGGAGGCACCGCGCAGGAGCACTATGAGGCCGGCGTTCGTGCTTCGTTTGCAGCATGGGGACTTGATCCGGAAACCGCCGATCAATACATCACAGAAGATGGAGTCGCTTTTGACGGATCACTGGAGCAGATTATGGAACAAAAATGGATAGCCAGCTGGACTGCTGCGACGGAAGCATGGTTTGATTATCGCCGAACAGGATTGCCCGCATTGCAGGCAGGACCATCGGCCAAGCGCAGCGTCCTACCGGTACGATTTTACTATATGCAAGAAGAAATATCTATCAATGCAGAAAATGCTAGTAAGGCACTAGACCTCTTGGAAGTCACTAATTTTTCACAAGGCGATGGCAAAAATAGTGCCTGGTCAAAGCCTTGGTTGTTACAAGGAACTGGCAAGCCTTGGTAAGAGCGTTTTTCTAATAGCAGTAGAGAGAGTCGGGCGGGGTATAGTATGCCCCGCCTTCCTTACCACCGAGTAAAAAATATTTATTGAATCCTGCCTTCCTCACATTATCCTTGCTCCTTGCGCTGTTCGAACCAACGGGTGATTCATCTTTTTCGACCAGTTCAGCTGAGCATGGCATCATCTTCTCTAAATCCATCTCCGCACTTGACGCCAATCATTTAAGGGATGTCACTAATCAAGAACTATCCAAAAGAATTAATTCTCCAGGTGGAGCCCAAATTCAGTTTGATCCCGATCAGGATCTACTTATTTATGCACTTGATCAAGATGAGGAGGTAGCTGGCAAATCCCTCCCAGCTCTCGATCCAAAATTAATCTCAAATAAATCTGATGAAAGTTATCAGGTCGTCAGAGAAGTCTTGGATGATCAGCGTTCGATTTATTGGATTGTCGGCAGGCGATTAAGGGGTTTGTACTATGGGTTTGGCCATCTTCTCCGTTCTGGCTCCAGCATTATCGCAGACACTTCGCTAGCTGCAGAGCCGGCATATGCTTTGAGAGGCCACCAACTCGGCTATCGCAATACGGCCAACTCCTGGGATGCTTGGACTGCAAAACAATTTGACAGTTACATTCGCGATCTGGTTCTCCTGGGCAGCAATGCCATTGAGGACATCCCTTTTCAAAATGAGGAGCAATCGGTCCATATGACCATGCCCCATAAGCAAATGCACCCTAAGATTAGTCAGATTTGCAAAAATTACGACATCGACTATTGGGTCTGGACACCTGCCAATGGAGATCTTTCAGATACAGCGATTGTGACAGAAGGTCTCGCCAACTTCCAAGATCTCTTTCGTGCGCTCCCGAAGCTAGACGCCGTATTTTTTCCCGGTGGTGATCCAGGAGACAATCATCCCAGAGATGTATTTCCATACTTGGAAAAAGTGGCAAAAAGCCTGCATCAACATCATCCCCATGCAGGTCTCTGGATTTCATTGCAGGGTTTTGACGAAGAGAAGGTTGATTTCTTTTTTGAAAAACTGAATGCCGAGTTGCCAGATTGGATTACTGGCCTGGTGTATGGTCCCAGCAGTCCCTCCGTAGACTTGGAGCGAAACATGCTTCCAGCAAAATATGGTCACCGATTGTACGGAGATATTACCCATACGATACGATGCCAATATCCCACACCAAAATGGGACCAGGCCTATGCACTCACTTTGGGACGCGAACCACCCAATCCCCAACCGGCGCTGTACCGCGAGATATTTTTGAGAGATATGCCTCACACGGACGGGTTTTTATCCTACTCTGATGGCGTGCATGACGATGTGAATAAAGTCGTTTGGAATATGCTAGGCTGGGATCCTGCAATGGATGTAGATGAGATCCTACTGGCCTATTGTACATTCTTCTTTGGTGAGGCGGTTGCACCCAGAGCAGCGGAGGGGATCATCGGCTTGGAAAATAATTGGGTGGGACCACTAAGCGATCATTCGGGAATTGCCAAAACACTGCAACACTGGCAGGATCTCGACAAAGATTATCCACAACTCACCGACAATTGGCGGTGGCAATTATGTCTATTGCGCGCCTATTACGATGCTTCCGTACAACACAGACTCATCGCCGAGACCGCCATCGAAACAGAGGTCAATACAGTGATGGCGCAGAGCAAAGCATTGGGTTCTCAAGAAGCCATGCGGCATTCATTGCAATTGCTCAACTCCTACAAGGACCATGACGTAGCACTTTTCTACCGAAATAAAATATTTAACTATGCCGAGCAGCTATTTGAATCCATCGGATTGCAAACCAGTGTAGAAAAATACCAGGCAAGTAGTGCCGAACGGGGCTGTATAATTGATTTCCTGAGTTATCCGCTGAATAATCGTTGGTGGCTATTTGATCAATTTGAGGCGATCAGGAAAATGGGCAATGAAACAGATAAAATTGCACAGCTTGAAAAATTAGCGTCCTGGGAAAACCCTGGACCGGGCAATTATTACGACAATATTTCTCGGGTGGGACAGGATGCCCATGTGACGTCCTCGACAGATGACGCCATAGACTATGCATGGTGGGATCAGGGCATGAGTCGTCGTCGCCTTTCGACTCAATTATTTCAATTTGCTCCTTCTCTGACTTACCATGTTGATGCCGACCTATTGTACACCATTAAAATCAGTGGGCAAGGAGAAGCGCTTCTACGTGTGAATGGTGAGCTGATTGAACCTCAGTTATATCCCAAAGAATTGGAAACAATTAAGGTATTTGAATTGCCACCGAACATTTATACAGACGGAAAATTGAATATTTCATTTGATCGACCCAACGAGTCACATCTCAACTGGAGACAATATTCTAAGGTGACTGATGTCTGGTTGGTACAACGTTAAAAAATGAGTCGTCAAAGAGTCATCATTTTCACCGCATTACTGCTCGGCCTTGCTTGGGCAGTGCGTGGTCATTTTGGCCACGAGTGGGGTGCCGCCTGGGCTGGCGCCGTAGGTGGGCTGGCGGTGGTGGTTGGTGCTCAGCGATCAGATTGGCTAAAACAATTGCCCTATCTGGGAGCGTTGTCTGCACTGGGCTGGTCGGTCGGTGGTATGATGAGCTATGGCATTGTCATCGGTTATTGCCGCGGAGATGATTTTACCAATGTATTTTATGGGTACTCTATGCTCGCCGTAATCGGTGGTCTGTATGGATGCATAGGTGGTGGTTTACTAGGGCTCGGTCTGGAGAGTACAGATGACCGCAAGCCTCAATGGGCCTCATTAATTACTGAGATGGTGGCCGGTGCTATGTTGATCTGGGGCATTGTTATCTATCAATTGGAGTGGTTCATGACACCTCCGCGCTCAGAGCTGTGGGCAGCCTGCCTCGGGTCTGCACTTGCTATGCTTTGGCACCTGCAGCGACATGGCTATCATCGAGCACTACGAGTAGCTCTCATCACTTGCCTGGGAGCGGCCATGGGCTTTTCTGTGGGCAATTTTATTCAAATGCTTGGCATCGCATCGGGCATCTCATACAACTGGTGGAATGTCATGGAGTTTACCCTAGGGTTTTGCGGCGGTGCCTCAATGGCCTATGCGATCAGTACCCAATCTTGGCCAGAAACGACCTATAGTGGAAAGCGGACGAATTTATTGTCGCTTTTATTTATTTGCCTTGTGCTTCCACTGATTAATTTTTCCAATGCCTTCACCACTGAAAAAATAAATAACCTGGCAACTCAGGTCAGCGCCGAAGACCCAGCTCACTTTCTCTGGATGCAAAAGAGTCTCGGCTTGCTCTCCATTGCCTTGATTGCGGTATTGAGTATTTGGATCTGGAAACGAGTGCAAATTACTTGGCATAAAAAGAGTCTCCTCTTGGTTTCGATCTCTGCGCTCGGATATGTTTTACTTGGCTTGATTCACAAAGGATTCTTTCACGTTCCTCTGAGTATCAATAATTCCGCTACGACCTATCTCCCTATACTCGCGCTTGCCTTGTTCATTGGTTGGAGAACGAAGTTTACGCAGCAGAATATCACGGAACACAAAAACATATTTCGACGAGGAGGAATTGTGATTTTTAGTTCCCTGGTCATCCTAATCATCATATCGCTCATTTCGGTCTACATCAATCAGCCGCCAGACGACGTGCCTCGAAGATTTATGAATTAATTAATTATGACACAAGCAGCAACTCCTTTTCATGGCATTTGGCCTGTGCTGGTCACACCATATACACCTGATCTAAAAATCGATCTATCTACGTATCGTAAGATGATCGAATGGCACATCAGTCATGGATGTCATGGGCTTTATACCTTATGTCTTTCAAGTGAGATGCACTTGTTGACAAAACCTGAACAAATAAGTCTGGTTGCTGAGGCAGCCAAGATCTGTCAGGGTCAAATACCCATTGCAGCAACTGGCAATTTGGGGGAAAATCTTGTCGAGGAAATCGATTTTGCCCGATTGGCCTATGAATCTGGCGCCGACGTAGTCATGCTTACTATTCCTGAGCATCTTAACAGCGAAGAAGAAATACTCCATTATTTCCTCGCTTTTGCTGAACGGACAGACTTTCCTTTAGGTATTTATGAATGTCCCTTCCCACGACAATATCATTTGTCTCTCGAGACGATCAAAGTCCTGGCCAATACGGGTAGATTTTACGCATTTAAAGAAACCAGCTGTGAAATCGAAAAAATAGGAGCGGTCGCTACTGCTATTCAACATACAAATCTGGATCTGCTGCAGGCAAATATTCCTTTTTTCTTGGAAGCACAGGATGCTGGAAGCAAGGGATCGATGAATGTCGTGGCAAATTGGTTGCCAGACCTGACTGTAGCCATTTACGAAGACTGGCAAAATCAATTATTCGATGAAGCTCAACACAAACATCAAATACTATGCGCGATGGAAATGGCACAGCGATCAGTACATCCCACAGGCGTGAAATATTTGATGTCAAAACGTGGTCTAAATATCCTGCCGAACACTCGATACGATCGCAAGATCACCAACGAAGAAAAAAAGGCACTAGATTGTGCGACGCAACATTGGTTGCGATCAGACGGAGGCATCCATTTAACCATGCCCGACAAAATTAAATATCAATCAACCATTGCAAAACATGGATAACCTAAAGACATTAGTGAGCCCACTCCGAAAAAGTTGCCAAATCAAAAATGGCTCTTTTGGCGATCTTTCCGGAGTACGCTCACTTGTTACCGGCATTTTTATCTTCCTGCTGGCCCTGCAAATGCCAGCCCAAGAAGAAGCCAACACAGCGGAAGCACCCAATTTATCTTCCTGGGCCGAGCAATTGGGATTTCCTGCCGACAAGATCATCTTGATCCTGCATGCCGATGACATTGGGATGTGTGAGGAAGCCAATCTTTCTGCTGTATCCTATCTGGCAATGGATCAGATCCAATCTGCTGCGGCCATGCCACCGTGTCCCAACTTCAATCAGTTTATCGCTTGGGCTATCGCACACCCAAAAGAGGATGTAGGCCTGCATCTCACGCTCACCAGCGAGTGGAAGACACATCGCTGGGGTACCGTTGCCGATCCCAGCGAGGTACCTGGTCTGCTCGACTCGACGGGTATGATGTGGCATAGCGTACGCCAAGTGGTGCAACATGCCTCTCCGGTCGAAGTGGAAACAGAAGTAAGGGCTCAGATTGAAAAATTCATTGCTCTGGGTCATCGACCAGACCATATTGATACGCACATGGGTACCTTGTATGGCTCTCCTGCTTTTACGGCAGCCTACACAAAGGTGGCCGAAGAATACCAAATTCCTGCCATGGTTATTGACGTGCGAAATCCCCTCATCGTGCAAACACTGAGGGCACAGGGCTACCCCGTTTCTCCAGAAATGCTTGAAGTAATCAATAATTATTCGCTGCCAAAATTAGACTACTTCTATTCGATAGGCCGAGGAAACACCTACGAAGAAAAGTGTGAAAATTTTAAAACATTGGTAAAATCCTGGAGGCCAGGACTAACAGAAATTATTTTCCACCCATCTGAAGACACAGAAAGGCTCAAAACGATAACCGGCTCATGGCAGCAACGAATCTGGGAAGCACGAATGTTTGCTGATCCAAAAATCATTGCTTTCCTCGAAGAACAAGGAATTATTTTTACCGATTGGCAAGAAATCATGGCACGCTATCGTGAACGGAAATAGAATTACCATTCACATCATCGCATCTTGGCCCTTGCTGATTTTTGCCGTGTCTTGCGGCACACCCGAACATCCTCCACATCTTATTGAAGATATCGAATCCGTTGCCATTGGTATCTGCGGCAGCTGTCATCAATATGCCCCACCCACTGATTTGCCTACTCCCATTTGGGAAGAGCTCCTACCTCACATGGGTCATCGATTAGGAATTTACGCGGGCTCAAAATCTCCTGACTCCCTATTCGAGGCTGGGCTAGAGCGTAAAGAAGCAGAATCACTAGGCATATTTCCAGACCATCCCCAAATCACCAAGGAAACTTGGGATCAAATCTATGACTGGTACTTGAAAAAAAGTTCTGCTACCATTGCTCCAGGCACTGCAGAACGGGCGCTGCCAGAGAGCAGCCTTTTCTCTGCCAAACCTTCTGGATATACGCGCAGGCCACCACTCACATCTATGATTAAAATAGTACCCGCATCACAAACCATCCTATTTGGAGATGGAAAAAATAATGTCAATGCACTGATCCAATTAAACAATAAACTAGAACTTGACTATCAATTATACGTAAAAAATACACCCGTCGATTACCACATCCATAAAGGAGAGAAATTCCTCCTCAGTGTTGGTAAGTCAATTTATCCGTCTGATTACAGGCAGGGTGAGTTGGAAAAAATTTCCGGGCCAGATCAAGTCTCGGTGCCAAATAAATCGCAATTATTACTAGATAATCTGCGGCGTCCTGTACACATCACCCATAGCGATGTGGATAAGAATGGCCACGATGATCTGGTGATTTGCCAGTTTGGAAATTTCCGCGGCCACCTTTCTCTTTTCAAAAATGATGGCCAGACCTATGCGGAAGAAGTTTTGCTTGATCAGCCCGGTGCAGTCAAAACAATCAGTCATGATATGAATAGCGATGGCTGGCCAGACCTTATTGTCTTAATGTCTCAAGGACGTGAAGGGATCTATTACCTGGAAAACATGAAAGGCACCTTCGCCGCACCTAGAGAGTGGTTGTCATTTTCGCCACTGGCTGGATCTACGTATTTTGATTTGCTGGATTGGGACGAAGATGGCGATCTTGACATCTTATACACCAGTGGGGACAATGCCGATAAAACCTCCATCCTCAAGTCGTACCATGGCATCTACCTTTTTGAAAATCAGGGAGACAATAATTTCACTCAAGCATACTTCTATCCTATGCACGGTGCCTATCAGGCATTGGCTCATGATTATGATCTAGATGGCGATTTGGACATCGCAGCTATCTCCTTTTTTCCCGACTACTCCTCCCCACATCCGCAACACTTCGTGTACCTGCAGCAGGAAGACAAATTATCTTTTAAATCATATAGCTTTCCTGAAGCAAATGCTGGTCGCTGGATCCAGATGGATGCCGCTGACCTCGACCAAGATGGCGACATTGATCTGGCATTGGGCTCCTTCGTGGGCTTTTATCCCGCGGGAGACACAACAAATTTGTTCGAAAAATGGGTCGATGAGGGGCCCGCTGTGATGTATCTTGAAAATAGAACGTATTGAGCGGTGAGCTTTGAGCACTGAGTTTTGAGTTATTGTATTTTATGTACTAATATTATTGACTAGCGCTTTCAATTTGCATAAGAAGATCCACTATGAAACATATTTATTACATTTTTTTCGGTCTGATCATCACGTTGGTTTCTTGTAAACAAGCAGATCAACAGCATAGTCATACTGATTCTCAATCGGAGCTAAGCGAGTATGCGCCTTATTTAATGCCAAGTCGCTACCCCGATCAAATCATCTTAAATCTTAGTGAAGACCCACTTCATTCGGTCGCAGTGAACTGGCGCACTAATCTGGAGGTTGCCGCTGGGGAAGTGCAGGTGGCCATCGCCACCCATGGTCCGGAGTTTCGCAAAGACGTTAGCGCGATCGCCGCAAGCACTCAAACTTTTTCCAATCAGTACAAGGAAGAGCCAGCTATTTCGGCCCACTATCACAGTGCTCATATCGATGACCTTTTAGCGGGAGAGCAGTATGTCTATCGGGTAGGCAAAGACACGCTCTGGAGCGAGTGGTTGCAAATAAAAATGCCTGCTGCAGACAAGCTTTCTTTCATTTATTTTGGCGATGCCCAAAATGAGGTAAAATCCATGTGGTCTAGAGTTATTCGCAAGGCCTATGCGACCATGCCGGAAGTTGACTTTATGTTGCACGCCGGCGATCTCATCAATCGATCAAATCGTGATGTGGAATGGTGTGATTGGTTTTATGCCGGAGGGGCGATTCACGCAATGATACCAAGTGTGATGACTCCAGGAAATCATGAATATACCGATGTGGTGCTATCGCCTCAATGGCAGCCACAATTTAATCTGCCCAAAAACGGACCCATAGGCTTGGAGGAAACGTGCTACGAAATTAATTATCCGAATTTTAAACTGATCTCGCTCGACGCGGAGCAAATTGATGAATCTGATAAATTTCGCGAAGATCAAATGATCTGGCTCGACTCCATCCTAACAAACAACCCGCGACAATGGACCGCAATCACGATACACTATCCGCTCTTCTCCACCAAACCAGATCGCGACAATCCTGAGCTCCGTGCGGCCTTAAAGCCCATCATCGACAAGCATCGAGTCGACATTGTGCTGCAAGGTCATGATCATGCCTATGGGCGAGGAAGAGTAAGCAATCAATCAAGTGGTACCAACATCCAAGATGGTGAAAGCGGCACGATGTACGTGGTCTCTGTCAGCGGTCCAAAAATGTATACAGTCAGTGAAAAATCGTGGATGAAGCGCAAGGCTGGCAACACGCAATTGTTTCAAATCATTTCTATCGAAGGCAACACCCTTCACTACGATGCATACACCGCCACCGGTGACCTCTATGATGCTTTCGACCTGGTTAAACAAACGAACTCCAGTGCAAACAAACTGGTGGATCGAATTCCTGAGATGTCTGAGCGGTTGGCCCTCTAAGGACCTAGAGCACCATTGTACTGATAAATACGGAATAATTTACTCACAAAAAGTTGAATTTAGGGACGCCATGCAGATAGCCGGACTCTATCCAATGTGGTTTTAACCCATTGTTTGCGAATTCAAGGGGCTAAAGCCGCCTTGGAAAGAGTTTTTTCATTCTTGATATGAGCCAGAGTTAATGAGACTTAATAATAATATGCAAATTCATTTTTTTGAAAGTAATATTCACAACTAACAGTTCGAAAGTGAAACAATAATCTACCAT
>CAJQNM010000355.1 GCA_905479665.1 uncultured Saprospiraceae bacterium | reverse complement strand
TTACAATGGAAGCGTGCCATCATCATCATGCGATCTTTCCTCTGGTCTCGCTGTGGTATTTACCGCTACCGATATCTGCGGAAATAGCGTGAGCTGCACTAAAAAGATCACGGTAAGTGGATCTGGTGCATCATCATCTATTGTGATCCCTAGAGACACGACCATCGAATGCGGTGATGCACTTCCTGATCCATGGTATGACACCTATGGGTGTGTATCACTAGACGTATCATTTCACGAGAAAAAAGTGCCATATGGCAAGTGTGAGTTTGATCTCGTCCGTACTTGGAAAGCAAGGGACGAATGTGGCAACGAAATCAGCAAACAGATGAAGATTAAGGTTCGTGATAGTCAGGGGCCAACCATCATCCCTCCACGGCACATTACTGACAATCTGGTGGATGGTAAAATGATCTTTTACGGGTGTGAAACACCACAGGTGCCGATGTCTGGTGTTCGCGTTACGGACAATTGCTGCGTGAATATCTATAAGCTGAAAGCCTTTGATGTTTTACTGGCAAAGAATGCCTGCGATCGCTTCGGATTTCATACGAAGTGGAGATGTGGCTATGTCATCACAGATGAAGCTGGCAATAAGTCAGTCTATTCTTTTGATGTGATCCAGTATGACACAACTGCACCTGTGATACGAAACATGCCTCCTGATCAGGATCTTGGATGCAATGTCTACATTCCTCCAGCCAACATCGATGCGGTGAAGGCGTACGATAATTGTGGCGGACCACTTTATCGCAAGTTTCATGAAGATGTCAAAATCAATCCCAGCGATCCCCGGCAAAAGGCAATTTTACGGACCTGGAGTTTTAAAGATGCTTGTGGCAACAGAACATCGAAGACCCAGGTGATCAGGGTCTGCGGTTATGACTACAACAGTAGTCGCTCAGCACGTATCGCTAGCTCCGCTTGGCTCGATGATGGCAATGGCTTGCAAGATGAGGGTGAACCGGGATTCAACAACGTTCGGGTTTTACTTTACGGTGAAGGCAACGCTAGACACGATTCGGTATTGATTGACTCGACGACTACCTCGACGCGCGGTGGGATCTATGGTCAGTATGAATTTGCCCATCTCAATGAGGGCACCTATACGTTACGCTTTGAGATTCCGGAAGGATATAGCCTCACTTCTTGCGACGTGGGGGACAATACGATGGATGATCTTGATAGTGATGCGGACCAAGAGACCGGCCTTATCAGGCGTTTTACCGTTACCAATGGCGACGTGCTGGAAAATCTTGATGCAGGTTTTGTGGAGCAGATTGAAACCGTGATAACTGATCCGGATGGATTGCAGCAGGTAGAGCGGAGCAAGGAGGAATACACCGAGTTGGACTACGAAGATCCGAGATCTCACGCGCCTTCTCTAGATGCGGGTCTACTTGACGATGGAATCTCAGATTGGGAAGAAGTGCAACCTTTTAGTGCGATGTTGCTTTCTCCGAATCCTGCAAATGAGCGTGTCATGATTAGTTTCGATGCAACCAATAGTCTCTCTGGCCGCTTGGTCGTGTATGATCAATTGGGTCAGCAAATAGATGTCTATCCGGTACAAAGTCACCAGGGATTTAATCAAGTAGAGCTCGATGTGCAGTCTTATCCAGCAGGTGTCTATCTCGTACAACTTGTTTTTGCTGATCAGCAGCAAATAGAACGCTTAGTGAAGAATTAATTGTTAGTGGCTTCACCATTTTGAAGCTGTGTTTCGAATGTGCTTTTGAGAGGTGGTTCCCGGCCAGGAACCGCCTTTTTTTTGTTCACAATCTTTTAGGGCACCTCTAAAAACCCTACTTTGGTTGCCAACTTGTTCTTTTTTCCAGCTACATTCTAAATAGGGTTATTAGATGCCCTTTGCTAGGTTGGTACAAGAAAAATTCAATAAAAAAAGCAGTGATAAAATTTGACCTAACAGGAAAAACAGCGATCGTCACCGGTGGTGGCAGCGGCATCGGGAGGAGTATCGTAGAAACCCTTGCAGCTGCAGGTGCCTACGTCCATATTCTTGACATCAATCTAGAGCAAGCTAGACATACGATAGAGCAGCTAGCTGCTGGGTCTGGAAGTGCGCACCAATGTGATGTCACAGATCAGAAAATGGTTACAGGATTGGTAGATAAAATAGCCAGCGAAGGTTCGTTGGAAATTTTGGTGAACAATGCCGGAGTGGGATTTGTCGGCAATTTGGAAGCTACTGATAGTGACACATTCGATCGGCTTTACCAGATCAATGTTAAAGGAGTCTATCACTGCCTCAAGGCCTGCGTGCCACACATGAAGGCAAAAAATAGTGGTGTCATCGTCAATATGGCATCGACCGTTTCGACGCTTGCCATCCCAGATCGATTTGCTTACACCACTACAAAAGGAGCAGTACTTACTATGACCTACTCAGTGGCTCTTGACTACATCAAAAATGGAATACGCTGCAATGCCATCTCCCCTGCCAGAGTGCACACTCCTTTTGTCGACGACTATGTTGCAAAAAATTATGCCGGGCAGGAAGACGAGATGATGAAGAAGCTTTCGGAAGCGCAGCCCATTGGCCGCATGGCCAAACCTCAGGAGATTGCTGATCTTGCGCTATATCTTTGTTCCGACGAGGCTTCTTTTGTCACTGGTCAGAATTTTAACATCGACGGCGGTTTTGGAAATTTGCGGCCGTAAAGGAGCTTTGAGTTGTGAGCGGTCAGTTAGCAGCTAGTCCGGAATAATTAAGACCACACTTATTTAAAGGTGGGAACCGGATTGGAGATCCCAAACCCCCAACTGTTCACTATTATTTATTAACAGTTAACTAGAAAAAACTCATCCCAAGGAGGCCTGAGCCCCTTGAAATTTCCCAAACAATGGATTATAACCACCTTGGATAGACTCCTCTTAGCGTCCGACAACCATCTTAAACCCAACCAAATCCTTCCCCACCCGAAACTCTCCAAAATAAACACCGACACCGATTTCACGGATGCCATCGATCGATAGCTTGAGGGATCCAGATTGAACCGGCCAACGCTGCGTGAGGACGGTGCGGCCCAGGAGATCGGTGATGCGCAGGTGCATCGCTGACGGACTTGATACTTCTACACTTATTTGTGCTTGATCAACAACCGGATTTGGATAAAATTCAAAATTGAGCTCAGGAGATGTCTCAGAAAATACGCCGGTGAGCATACGTTCACCATTAGAAAACCAGACTGGCCAACGGTGATTTTCTATAACAGTCACCGCTTGTGAATTTACATCCATACCTATTTTATTTTCTGCCAGGAAGGCTGCCTTCACGACTGAAATTGGCTGTCCCAGATCATCTTCAGACATGGCATTAAATAAGATGGTCTGATCGCTGCGTGAAAACGTGGGATACCCAAGTGTGCCTCCCTGCTCAACGATCTCATGAATTAAATCTGACTCGCCTGTCTCGATATTAACGCCCAAGATCGAATACTCAGTCGTCCCATCGCTTACTACCTCGATATAGTCAAGTGCAATTATGTTGGGAGAATTTTTAGAAAACACCGGATTGCCAATACTGACATTGTCAGGGAGCCCGGTCACCAATTTGAAAATATCGCCATCGGCAAAGGCTTCCGCTTCATTGTCAAAAACCTCAATAAATCCAATATCCCAATAAGAAAACTCCTCGCTGGTTGTGGAGGTAATTAAATTGGAGGCATCGTACATCAACAACTCCCCGCTAAAATCAAAATCCATCGCATCCGCAAATTCAACATTTCCTGTACTTACCCCTTCCGTAAAAGTGGGATTAAATAATTCAAATTGTTTTGAATCACCCGAGATCAAGTCAAAGATCCAAACCATATTGTCATTTTCGGTAGTGAGGGCAGCGATCTTTGTGCCGTCACGAGATATGACCGCATTGCGCCAGATGGCCTGTGTGCTTACCACGTCTCCCTCAAAATCTCCCGTGGTGTAATCAATCGAGATAAATTTTATTTCATTGGCATCCGTCACATAGAGAATTACCGCTCCATCATCTGTAACGCTGGGCGGATTAATAATCCCTTCTTCAATCAATGCAGACTGGATCTCTACCAGCTGCTGATTGGCGAGTTGATATAAATCACTCTGGTCGAGCAATGTGGACGTAGCCAATATCAAATCTGAGCCGGGGTTGGCATCCGCCTCCATGGGTGCCTCCGCACCCACGCCTCCAACAATCTCGACAAAATCGAAGGCATCATTTACTGCGCGTACTTCGTCTGCCACACCATGAAGATCACTTGCTGCAGCAACCATGGCATTGCGTAAATCCTGAAAATTTGAGGAGCGCGTGAGATATGTGGTCAATGACCGATAAATAATTTGCTCTGCCTTCTGCAAACCTACGGACTCAGTCACTAGATAAAAGGCATGATTTGCAATACCACTATTAATATGTACTCCACCATTATCCGCGCGACCGGTAAATCGTTCAGAATAAAATTGCGGTTGATAGCCTACTGAATTAAGTGAGGTACCTCCGTTGTGCGGATTTGATAAATCTCGCAATGCCCCAGAACGATAAATGGACGTGTTAATAATATCATTCCCAATTTTCCAATCAATCACATCAGTCTCATTAGTCAATCTCGCCTCAGTGGCCACTGCAAAAAAATCGGCAATGGCCTCATTGAGAGCTCCAGACTCCCCTTGATAGATCAGATTAGCGCTATTTTGAATAACTCCATGGCTCATTTCGTGTGCAGCCACATCAAGTGCAGCCTGCAGTGGACGATTGAACACATCTTTCCCATTGCCATAAAATATTATTTTTTCATTCCAAAAGGCTTGATCAAAATCTCCTCCTTTTTCAGGATCTGCAATATTTATAAAGGAATAAATAGATCCGCCCGATCCGTTTATGGAATTTCTTTGCAATAACTGACGATAGTATTCATAGGCAATGCCAGCATTTACATGAGCGGAAACAGCTTTGGCATCCCATGCATTCGCATCACTGCTAGAAATCAGTTCATTTGGGAAAAATCCAGTCTCCTCATCGATCGGTTTATTTTTCGTATCGTAAGTGAGAATAGCTCCTTGCGGGGGGAGATCAGCGGTACCTAGTGATTTAAACATTTCTCGGGATGCATCCAACAGAAAGAAGGTACCGTTATCGTCATAACAACGCACTTCAAGGTTCGCTCCATTTAGGTCTAGACCGGACCCCAGCGAAGGTGGTTGCGAAGAGAATTTGGCCTGCTTGCTTTCGTCATGATCATGAATGCGGCAGATATTATTCCACTTGTTCAGTATCTCGCCCGATGATGCATCAACGATATACTCCCAATTTTCATAAATATTCGGAATGTACTTGATCTGCCAAGCACGATGCAAATTGTGAGTATCATCAAAATATAGGATTTCCCTTTGCTCATCACCCTGCTGCAAGAGTTGCATGGCCAAGCTCTTTGTATCCATCAAAACGGTGCGGCTGCGTAAATCATCCTTGACGATGGATTTCGCATCGTTCTCATTTATTTTTCCTTCAGGAACTTGGGCAGCGACATTAAAAAGACGGCCATTCATACGCAGGAATCCTTCTGCAGACTCATGCAGGGTAAGTTGTGCTCCAAAGACAGGCAGTCCCTCGAAATATTGTTGGAGAAAATGATGCGTCATCCCCAGTTCATCGGCAGTGATCTCTTGAGTAACTAGATCCGTTTGTTGATTCAGGGCCGGCAAGGTTTGGGTGAGATGATCAAGCAACGCTTTACGAGTCTGCGGTAGAGACCTGCCTGATCGATCCTGAGATTCACTCCAGATCGTACGCGCCGGATCTGACTTCTTCACTCCGTCAAAGACTGCTCTATTTACTTGTGAATTTAGTAGTGTGTGACTCCGTTCTGGTGTGGTGAGGGTCTCGATCCAAGGTAGATCCGCGTGACGAAAAGATGAAGGATCAAATGGCTCGCTAGATTGACTAGCTGGCACCTTCTTATCCTGCCATGATTGAGCTGAAACAAAAGTACTGGCACAGCAGCAAAGTAGAATAAAGAGAACATTTTTCATTTGAATCATTTTTGCTGTGTTTTTGCTTTCAATATATTATAGTAGGTATCTACCTTTTTGTCAGGCAGCTCATCTTTCGCGCCCCATACAATCCTCTGGATGCTACTATCCTGCTTAAATTCAATGAATCTATAGGTGTTGCCAGGGCTATCATAGTTGACCTCTGCCAATCCCAGCACTTCATAATTCTTAAAAAGTTGATCAACCTCTCCAGTTTTCAGCCGACCGTTCATTTCAAAATCAATATTGGTCAGACCGGTGCCGCGATAGATGTATCCATTCTCCATAATGGCGGTGCAGGAAATATGGCCTGTGACTCCCCCACCCGATCCGAAAGTGATCATCTTACCCTCATAGGTATCGGGAGCATAAGTAGGTGTTTTACAACAGATGAAGGACAAGGATACCATGAGAAATAACCAGAAATTTTTCATAAAACTCACTTTTGAAGTGAGGGATAAAGGTAACAGGCATTCCGTATTTTTACCCTATCACAATTTAGGTGTCATGAAGTGGATGCGAAAAATCAATTTTTACTTGGCTATCGGTACTCTGGCAATGATCGGAGTGGCTTGCGAAAAGCCGAATCCAAATGTAAATCTGGAAGGGCAAGATGTGCTGTCTGCAAATGAAGTGAGTGAAACGGTCAGGCCGGGGCTACTCTTGTATGTAGATACGCTGTATGTCCCGATCTATTCTGACATATATACAGTCATAGCCCAGTCCACGACTCCGCTCGCGGCCACCTTAAGCATTCACAACACCAGCTTAAGAGATAGCCTTTACGTCGACCTGATCGACTACTACAATACGAACGGGGTATTGGTTCGCAAATACGTGGAAGGCACTTTGTTACTCTCCCCACTCCAAACCATAGACTACATCATCGAGCGTGCAGATAATGCTGGAGGCACCGGTGCCAACTTTATTGTGGGTCTCAGTGCCAAACAGGAGAACATGTATCCGCTTATTCAGGCAGTCATGATCGGGACAAGTGGTCAGCACGGATTTGCCTTTACGACCGACGCCGTATCGATCATGAAGCACTGATCTATGAGCCACAATTTTTTGAGGGTAACAGTAAGAAAGACTGCGTAGCAACACATACTAGTATCTCTTCATTTACCGTTTGAATGAGGTACTGGAAATTTACTCCGTTGGGCCTAAACAATTGAACACAAACTGACATCCAGTTTGGGTTTTTTAGTTTTAAAACACTCCTAATCACCATTTGATAAAACGAACACGGCATGCTCAACACGATAGTCTCTCGTATCTCATTATTATTTGTCCTACTATGGGGAAGCGCTGTATGGGTGACGGTATCGGCTCAACAATCAAAGACCCAAGAGCGAATCAAGGTGTACCTTGATTGTCAAGGATGTGACACAGATTATTTCCGCTCAGAAGCCAAATTTCTGAACTTTGTCAGAGACCCCTCAGACGCTGATCTTCATGCTTTTGTACGAAGTATTAATGCCGGCGCGGGTGACAATTTCAACTTTACCTACATCGCCTTCGATCGCTTGCAACATCAGCACGACACTTCTCAAGTATTTCTTGAAAGCACCTTGTCTTCAGATGAGAGGCGGTCTAAGCTGTTCGATCACTTCCAATGGCGAATTTTGCCCTATCTAGTGCAGGTTGGGCAACAGAGTGATTTTAAATTGACTTATCAAGGCAATGAACTCGGAGTCGAGACAGAGCCTTTGATCGATCCATGGCGTAGTTGGATTTTTGAACTTTATGGAGTTGGACAAATCGACAAGGAAAGCAGCAGGTCTGAATTTGAAATCAAAACAGGCTTAGAGGCAGACCATCTCAGTGATGATTGGCGAATTCGTATTCGACTTCGATCGAAGTATGAATTTCTTGAGGTCATGCAGAAGGAACAGATGGTTAGCAATAGTAATCAAACTCAAAGTCTCAGTGGTATCATGGTTCGGAGTCTAGGCAACCATTGGTCAGCAGGTCTCTCCACGACAATATACAAGTCAACGTATGATAATATTCGATATTCCTTTTACGGAGGGCCCGCTGTAGAGTACAGTTTGTTTCCTTATCAACAGGCGCTGAAGAGAGAAATCACCTTGGCATATCGAATCGGTTTTACTAAAAACAGCTATTTCGAAACCACCATTTTCGATCTCCTGGATGAGCAATTTGCCAGGCACAGTCTCACTGTCAACGCACGTATAAGACAACCTTGGGGGTCCTTGTTTAGTTACGTTAGAGCATCTCAGATCTTGAGCGATTTGGATAAGAACCGGATTTCGGCCTACCTACGCCTTAATGTGAGACTCATCAAAGGTCTAAGCATCAGTATTTCGTCGAGTTATGATCGTATACAAGATCAAATCTCCTTGCCAAAGGGATCTGCCTCGCTCGAAGATCTCTTGTTGCAAACACGTCGTCTGGCGACAAACTACGATCTAGATTTCTCGCTTGGTCTCAATTATACTTTTGGCTCGGTGTACAACAATGTGGTAAATACACGCCTGTAGAAGTATGGAATTGCATATGCATCATCGTGTTCTATCTACTCCTTAAGGTTTAATTTCTTAAACAACTTGATATTTTGTTCCTTAAGATCCTCTAAGTACTTCTTCCCATAAACGGTCCAATACTTGTGCGTACCCATAAATTTTATGTTTTCAGAAATCCACTCTTGGGGTGTATATGTTCGACCTAACATGATTTTCCACTCTTCCAAAAGGAGACGTTGGACGTGAAAGTACTCAGGCTGAGCAAGGTGCATGAGATCTGCATCACATAAGACTTTTTCCAGGATGCTGTTAGGTTTCTGTGGCATGCGGGTGGCCTGGATGCAGGCCAGCACTTGATCTATCAATTCTGATTCGACCTTTTCTCCGATGAGCCAAGCCGAAGCTATCTCTTTACTGGCTTCTTCGTGCTCGCCATACTGATGCACATATCCCGTATCGTGAAACCAAGCAGCCAAGACCACTGCATCCTTCTGCGACTTGTCAAGCTTTTCTTTCTTGGCAATTTTGCGCGCACCGCGCACCACACTGATGGTATGCTGTAAATTATGAAACAGCAATTGAGGATTAAAATTCTCGACCAGGAGCTGGGTCACATGGCGTCCCGCCTTAAAGCAAATGTCTTTCGGATAGTTCACTACAGCTTCTTACTCAGCATACAAGATAGATAAACCGGAAAAAGATCTTGTCTTTTCGGTAACGCTTTTGATGTAGACTACACTTCAGTTACGAAGAAAGTCTCCAAACCGTATTCAAGCAAGCTCTTCTATGGAAACTTGGTTGCATTTTCCTCTTATGTATGAATCCTCTGAGGCAAAAGCCGAGCATATATTTCTGAATTCATTCAATAATCTAATAGAAAAATCATGAAATCATCAGAGTCCTTCATTCTCTTCTTACTTCTACTTTGCACAACTTATTCTAGTCTTGGTCAGAGCTATTGCAGCGATTGCAATGACTGCCCGAAGCCTCTCACAAGCATGAATCCTCCCCTGATGGCCACCTGCGAGGGAGACCTAAAGCTGACGCTGGTGATCGATGAGTCAGCATCCATCGGGGATGAAGGTGAAGCAGCCATGCAAAGTCTGAAGAATGGCGTCATGGCTTTCTTGCAGGATCTGAGCTGCACAGACGTGCAAGTAGCCGCTGTAGAATTTAATGGCCTGGCCCGCACAATTATCGGCTCACATCAG
>CAJQNM010000354.1 GCA_905479665.1 uncultured Saprospiraceae bacterium | reverse complement strand
TGCTCACCGCTAAGGCAGGTCTGGAAAACAAACTGGTCGGGCTGGAGACCGGAGCGGATGTCTATCTCACCAAGCCCTTTGACGCACGTGAGTTGCTGGCACATGTACAAAATCTTATTGCTCAGAGAATTCAGCTGCGGGAGAAGTTTAGCCAGATCGATCAGTTTGCCCCGAAGGACATTGCCTGGTCTTCTTATGATCAAAAATTTCTCAGCAAGCTGATGGATCTACTGGAGGAGCACCACGATGATCCCGAGTTCGGCATCCCGGTAATGCTAGAAAAACTGGCCATGAGTCGCACTCAGCTGCATCGGAAAGTAAAAGCACTCACCAACAACAGCCCAGCAAACTTACTGCGCAACTTCCGACTTAAGCGTGCAGTGCAATTTCTGGAAAAGGGAGAAAACGTCACTCAGACAGCCTATCGAGTGGGCTTTAACAGTGTCTCCTACTTCGGTAAAACCTTTAAGGAAATGTATGGAGTGGTTCCATCGGAATATGCTCAAAAGCAACAATAGAAAGATTCACGCGCAATAGATGCGTCGCTATTTCTCTTTCAAAATCCGTTTTAAAAACTCCTTAGATTCCTCCATGAGTTCTCCCAGTTCTTTCTCGAGCGTCTGAGAATCTTCGACCGTCTCTTCTGATGCTTCGTCAGACTCGAGTTCTTTTTCCAGTTTCTTTTTTTCGCGTTCTAGTTCTCGCTTACGCTTCTCGAGCCCATCGAGTTCGGACTGGTCACTCGTATCATCTTTCGAGAGCTTGTCCTTGGCATCCGCATAGAGATCTCCCAACTTATCGAAGGTCTTGTCATACTTCCCGTCTGCAAACTTTTGCTTCTCTTGCTTGACCAGATCGCCAATCGACTTGCCTACGGCTTTGACCTGCTCAAACACTTTTTCAGACGAGGCTTTCTCCTCAGCAGTACCGAAGAAATAATTGTATCCAAGGACTCCGACTACAAGCAATAAAGCCAACTTTATCAATCCTTTCATTTCAATTCAAATTTATGCAATCTGCTAAATAATAGCAGATACTTGTGAAATACAAAAGTAGAACACAAATGTAATCGATATTGTCCCCAAGATCGCGGCATATCCGATCAAAAGACATCTTACACCGACAAACTGATCATGAAATACGCTAATTTCGCACCTTATTAAAATCTGACGATGCCGGAATACGAACATAAACGAGTCGAAAAGAAATGGCGCTTACACTGGAAAGAGCAAGGTACCTATCGGGTTACGGAGGACTCCTCCAAGCCCAAATATTATGTGCTGGACATGTTTCCATATCCCAGTGGAGCGGGGCTGCATGTGGGTCATCCACTCGGTTACGTAGCCTCTGACATCTATGCGCGATACAAGCGGCTCACTGGCTACAACGTGCTGCACCCGATGGGGTTTGATGCCTTTGGTCTTCCCGCTGAGCAGTACGCCCTATCGCGCGGCATCCACCCTGCCAAGAGCACGAAAGACAACATGGAGCGCTACAGGACTCAGATGGAAAATCTCGGTTTTTCATTTGATTGGGATCGACAGATCAGCACATGCGACCCGAAATACTATCGCTGGACGCAATGGATTTTTAGCAAACTTTTTCATCATTACTACGATCTAAAGGAAGACCAAGCCAAGCCGATCACAGATCTTACTGTGGCATTTGAAACTTCTGGCAATGAGCAGGTAGAAGCTTTTTGCGACTACGAAGAGTCTTTTTCCGCGGCAGACTGGCAAGGATATTCAGAGAAGGAAAAAGCCAATATTCTGATGCGTTATCGCCTTGCCTACCGCGACATCGGATACGTGAATTGGTGCGAGGAGCTGGGCACCGTCCTTGCGAATGATCAGGTGAAGGATGGTCTGTCGGAACGAGGCGGACACCCGGTTGTGCGAAAAGCAATGACACAGTGGTATTTGCGCATTACGGCCTATGCAGATCGACTTCTAGGGGGGCTGGATGACATCGACTGGAGTGATTCGCTCAAGACCATCCAGCGCAACTGGATCGGCCGATCGGAAGGAGCGACCGTCTTTTTTGAAATTTCAGATCACACAGATACGCTCGAAATATACACGACTCGACCAGATACTATCTTCGGGGCAACGTTTATGGTACTGGCGCCGGAACATGCACTCGTCAAGCAGATTACTACAGACGAGCAGCGAGTGGAGGTGACTAAATATCGAAATTATGTAAAAACCCGCTCAGAAATTGAGCGGATGGCTGATGTGCAAAATATAACCGGTGCATTTACAGGAGCATATGCATACAATCCTTTTACGAAGAAAAATATACCCATTTGGATTTCTGAGTACGTACTCCTTGACTATGGTACAGGTGCAATCATGGCTGTGCCAAGTGACGATGTACGGGATGAAAAATTTGCCGAAAAATTCGGTCTTGAAATAATTCCTGTCGTCGATAAGTCGAAATACCCCGGTGCAACATTGAGTGATAAACTCGGAATTATTATTAATTCTGATTTTTTGAATGGGATGGAGGTGCCCGAAGCTATTATTGCGGCTACGGAAAAGATTGAGGAATTGGGCATTGGCCACAAAAAGGTAAATTATAAGATACGCGATTCCAATTTCAGCCGTCAGCGTTATTGGGGTGAACCCTTCCCGATCGTATTTGATGAGCAAGATATTGCGAGCACTGTAGACGTAAAAGACCTGCCGGTAGAGCTCCCTCATGCCAATGATTTTGAGCCCACCGCCGATGGCAAATCACCGCTGGCCAAGCTGACCAGCTGGGTAAACCGGGAGGATGGAATGCTGCGAGAAACCGACACGATGCCGGCCGTGGCTGGATCTTCCTGGTATTTCTTGCGCTACATGGATCCCCACAATACCGAGGAATTTGCGAGCCGTGACAAAATCGACTATTGGCAAGATGTAGATCTCTACATCGGCGGAGTGGAGCATGCCGTTGCGCACTTGATGTACGTGCGCCTATGGCAGAAGTTTCTATTTGATCTGGAGCTTGTGCCTACACAAGAACCATTTCGAAAATTGGTGAATCAAGGTATGATTCAGGGTGTGATCGAGCAGGTGCTTCTGCAAAAAGAACACGTAGACGGAAATCTTCGCTTTATCTCCGCAGATATGGTAGAAGACGATCATCACAAATATGCGCATTTGCCCATACCGATCGACTTTGTCGAAGGCTACGGCAGTGAAGAAAGCTTTTTGACAAGCGAGGGCATTGCGAAATTTATCGATTGGAGCTCCGGTTATGAAGATGCTGAATTCGTAACTCCCCAGGGCCGATATTGCAAGGGCAAGACAGAAGGCACCGTACGCTTTGTCACGGTATCGGAGGTTGGCAAGATGTCGAAATCAAAATTTAATGCCATTAACCCTGACGAAGTTACCGCACAGTACGGCACCGATTGTTTTCGACTCTACGAAATGTTCTTGGGCCCACTACAAAACAGTAAGCCCTGGGATACCAATGGCATTGATGGAGTTTATAAATTCATAAAAAAATTGTGGCATTTGTTTTATGATGAGGAGGGTATACTTATCGTCAGCGATACGGCTGCGACTCCACAAGAATTAAAACTACTGCACGGCACAATTAAGAAGATAGCGGGTGATATCGAACGCTTGTCCCTCAATACATGTGTGAGTCACTTCATGATTCTGGTGAATGAATTGCGCTCCTTGGGTTG
>CAJQNM010000353.1 GCA_905479665.1 uncultured Saprospiraceae bacterium | reverse complement strand
TAGAATCGTCCTCTCAAGGAGAAGCAAATCTGATCACAGATCAACCCAAAGCTATTCTACCAGTTGCTTTGATTTCATCACGCAACTTTAATGTTGATCTATTGGATCGAGATGAAAAAATTGTCGCCTGGCAGGAGATTAAGCTCTCACAAGAAGAATTGCATAATGAGGCTTTGGGCATTGTAGCCAAATCCAACAAGGTGAGGACTCGAGTCGGACTATATAGCCAAGTGACACGACACACCCTGGCTACGCCTTCGACAAATGCCCGGTTTCCCGGTGACCGATTTGAAAAGAAGGTAGATCGTCTCGGATTCGGATTCAATGTGAATGTACAATTTGGTCGCGTGGGCTTTGACTTTGGTGCTGCTCATGAAAAAGTTTTTTTTCGCACAACCGCCAATTTCCGCAAAAATGAGATCCGTATGTTGGAGCTGCCGGTGCACCTGCGATACAACGTGCTGCAAAAAGATGATCTGAAGGCATATATCAAAGGAGGCGTCGTTGCAAACGGAGTACTATTAGCAAATTATGCTAATCCAGACGGATCATCCGCTGCACCTGGATCTCATACAACTTCCGAGCCTCAAGAAAAGTACTCAGAAGGTCTTCTTAATTTCGGGGTTGCTGACAACAATGTGTACTGGATGTCAAGCATGGCCATTGGCGTAGAAGGAAAATTAGCCAGAGATTTTTTGGTCTTTGCTGAAGCCCAACAGCAAAACCATCTTCGCGGCTCAATTGGTAATTATCGTACCAGATTCGAAAAATCACGTAGTTTGCGCTTGGGCATTCTTTATCAGTTCAACTAATGATCTTCGTATGCGAAGATGACAATCAAAAATCTCCTACTTATTGGTGCAGCTCTATTCCTGCTGTGTAGTTCTTGTCGCGTCAAGAAGAAACTCTCAGATGCCCAGCCCATCTCACACGAAAAATGGGATACCCTCTTACAAACCTACGTGACGGACGAAGGATGGGTCGACTATGCAGGCATCCATCAGGACAGTCAAAAACTAAACAGCTATCTCGATTTACTATCATATAATCATCCCAATGATAAAAATTGGAGCAAAGATGAACAACTGGCCTATTGGATAAATGCGTACAACGCATACACCGTAAAGATTGTCGCTGATCATTATCCAGTGTCAGGAATAAAGGAAATTAAAAATGGAATCCCTTTTGTGAGTACCGTCTGGGATATCAAATTTATCGTGATTGAAGATCGTACCTACGATTTAAATAATATCGAGCACGGAATAATCCGCAAATATTTTGACGAGCCTCGCATCCACTTCGCAGTAAATTGCGCCAGTTATTCTTGTCCTGCCCTCGCCAACGAGGCCTTTGTAGCCGAAAAACTAGATGCTCAACTCGATGCTGCAGCCCGGAGCTTCATCAATGATCCTAAGCGGAATAAGACAAACACAGAGCCTGTGCAATTGTCAAAAATATTTTCCTGGTTTACGGGAGACTTTACCAAAACCTCCGATTTGCGCTCGTTTATCAATCAGTACGCCGACACACCCATTGGCAGCACAGCCAAGATTGATTATCTTGACTATGATTGGAATCTCAATGATCTGAGAACCCAACCGTAGACCGATTTATTTTAGCCACTTCTCTTATTCCATTGCATGGCCAAGTTTCAACTCACACAGGTTGGAAAACACAAAATAAAACTGACCAATCTGGACAAAATCCTTTTTCCAGAGGGAGATATTATTAAGGCGGAATTGGTCAATTATTATTTCTCCATGTCTTCTACGATTTTGCGATATATCAAAAATCGTCCTTTGTCGTTGATCCGATATCCAGACGGCATCCAAGCGCATCAATTTTTTCAGAAGGATAAACCTGACTGGGCTCCAAAATGGATCGACACCGTCGCCCTCGGGAAGACCCGCAAAAAAGAATACATGCTCGCCAACAAGGATGCAGCCATGGTCTGGTTGGCCAATCTTGCATCAGTCGAGCTACACATCACTCAGGACAAGGCCCCCAATAATGAAATTCCAAATTTCATCATCTTCGATCTCGACCCCAGTCCCGGACAGCCTTTTGCAGAAATAAAGGACATCGCATTTCGGCTCAAAGATTTTGTCGAGCCCCTTGGCTATCGCGCATTTGTAAAAACCAGTGGCGGTAAAGGCATTCATCTTTTTATCCCGATCGAGCCTGTTTACGACTACGACACCATGTTTGCAGCGGTAGAACAAATCGGGCAGGATTTTGTCAAAATGTACTCGGCCGATTGCACCTTAAAAATTCAGAAAGGGGCGAGACAAGGAAAACTACTTCTCGATATCTATCGCAATCGGGGCTCTCAGACGATCGTTGCACCCTACTCGGTACGTGGTCGCGAAGGGGCACCTGTCTCCATGCCACTCACCTGGGAAAAGCTGGCTGAAACAACCGATCCTCATGAATATCATCTGCGCAATGTCTTTGACATGGTCAAGAATGAAGGCGACAGTTGGGAAGGATTTTCAAGCTATGCCGTTTTTCTGCACAACGACGAAACCAATCGAGGAGGCTCGGAAATCGTACTGCCGGAATCTGCACACTACAAAACACCCGAGCAGCTCGCAGCTTATGCCGCCAAGAGAGATTTTTCAAAAACTCCAGAGCCGGCGCCGGCTGTGCTAAAGACCGATGGCAATGCTTTTGTGGTGCATCGGCATCACGCCAAGTCCTTGCACTATGATCTTAGACTGGAGAAAGATGGCACACTCTTATCCTGGGCCGTACCAAAAGGACTTCCCCACAAACCGGGCATCAAGCGGCTTGCTGTAGAGACCGAACCGCACCCCATTCAGTATTTGCAATTTGATGGAGAAATACCCAAGGGTGAATACGGGGGCGGGATGATGTGGATATATGCCCGTGGCAAATATGAAATCACCAAGGAGAAAAAGAAAGGATTTTACTTCAGACTCTCCAGCCCACAACTGGAAGGGGAGTATCGCATGCACAACACCAAGCCTAAGGAGTGGCTTTTGGAGCGGGTGGATTCAGACCTCATACGCATCGTTGATGATCCGATCGCACCCATGCTGGCAGACCAAACCAAAAAAATACCGCGCAATCACTCCGATTATTTTTACGAGGTAAAGTGGGATGGAATACGCACGATTGTCTCGATTGAGGAGGGAGTGGTAAAAATCAGATCGCGCAATCAAAACGATTTGACCACTCAATTTCCCGATTTGACGCGGCTGGCCGAATCGTTTCGCATTTCAAACGGAATATTTGATGGTGAAATCGTCTGTCTGGATGCAGCAGGTCGGCCTGATTTTAAGCGAGTCATCGGTCGGATGCACAGTCAAAATCCAGCGCGCATCGAGTCTGCCGCTCGCAAACACCCTGCAGTATGTTATCTGTTTGATTGCCTCTACCTGGATGGCCGCTGGCTGATCAACGAGCCGATCGAGCGGCGTCGTACTTGGCTGAAAGATTCCGTCAAAAAGGGTGGCAACTACCGCATCAGCGAAGAGATGGACGACGGGAAGGCACTCCACGAGGCAGCTCAAAAAATGAATCTTGAAGGGATCATGGCCAAGCGTCGGCAATCGAAATACAGCATGGCCAAGCGGTCTGATGATTGGCTAAAAATCAAGTTTCGCCAGACCGAAGAAGTTTACATCATCGGCTACACCGAGGGCAATGGTGAACGTGCCATAACCTTTGGTGCCTTACACATTGCAGAGGTGACCGGCGATCACATGCTCTATAGAGGCAAGGTCGGTACCGGATTCGGCGCAGCAAAGCAAGCCGAGATTCGCGCCCTAATCGATCAAGAAGAGGTGATTTCGAAACCCATCGAGGAAAAAACGGCCGATGATCGGATCAGCACCTGGATCGCCCCCCGAATTTCTTGTATTATTGAATATGCCAGTCTTACAAAAAATGGTACTTATCGCGAACCCGTTTTTCAAGGACTAAGGAACATATAGCTCGTAAAACATTGGTATAGAATTTGATGTATATCAATAAATATTCTTATTCATCATGAGAGCAATCTGGAAAGGACATATCCGATTTTCGCTGGTCACCATACCGATCCGCATGTATA
>CAJQNM010000352.1 GCA_905479665.1 uncultured Saprospiraceae bacterium | reverse complement strand
GATTTCTTTTTTGAAGAATTTATCCCGCATGTGGAGAGTGAATACCGGATAAGAGGCGAAAAGCGCTACCGAGCTGTAGCCGGTTTATCGATGGGAGGGGGCGGCTCTATTATGTATGCTTTGCGGCACCCAGAGTTGTTTTCATCGGCTTGCCCACTGAGTGCTTATGTCGGTCCACTCACCCTGGATGACCTCAAGAGCCGAATGTCCCGAAACAATGAATCCTACTCCGAAGAACTGCTCACTACTTATTATAACCGACATAATGCCCTCGAATTGTCAAAAAGTCTGACCGATGATCAGCTCCAATCCGTGCGTTGGTTTATCGACTGCGGAGACGATGATTTTCTCTTTGAAGGAAATAGCCTGATGCATATAGCGCTCGCGAAACGAAAAATACCTCATGAATATCGAGTACGTGACGGAAGACACTCCTGGACCTATTGGCGGGAATCTCTGCCAGTCGTTCTAGGTTTCATCAGTGATGCATTTCATCAGCACTAAAGAGTTGATTTACACAGCTGCTGGGATGGTGTCTTCTACATTTGCTTTGATCCAGTTGAGGCATTTATTAAAATCCTTAAAGATCTGCTCGGGAGGTACGAGATCAGGAATAATATCAATGCGCTCCATCATGTAGCGTGGCTGCTTTAAGGCATTGACCAATAGAACTTTGATGCCACGGCTGGCGAGGTCATTGAGCACATCTTCAAGTGCATAAAGTCCAGACTGATCAATATACTGCATGCGACCCAGCCGGAAGACCACTGCCGATGCAGTATCAGGTATTTGCTGGGCAAGTTGTTGAAAATCGCTGGTGGATCCAAAAAACAGAGGCCCTTTGACATGCTTGATAAAAACCTCCTCAGTAAGCTCAACTGGAAAGTCCACTTCATCTGACCAAGCCTTTTCTCGTATTAGTGGTTTGACATCAGATCGCTCTGCCATTAAATCACCAATTTTTTTCATAAACATTAGGGAGGCAATCACCAGACCAATTCCCACTGCGTACACCAGGTTCCACACTGATGACAATACCAGTACGATAATCATGATGATGACTTCTGCACGGGGCATATTAGGCATAGCTCGGAGACCTTTGTAGTCCATTACTCCTATACCGACGGTTATCAAGATGCCTGCTAAAACAGCAGCAGGAATTTGGGAGGCAACAGGTCCCAGTGCAATAAGAATGACGAGTAGAAGTACGCCGGCAATCATACCAGAGAGCCTAGTCTTACCGCCCGATTGAATATTGACTACAGTACGAATGGTCGCTCCTGCTCCTGGTATGCCACCAAAAATGGAGGCAATACTATTTCCTATACCCTGGCCTACCAGTTCCTTGTTGGGATTGTGTCTGGTTTTGGTCATGTTGTCAGCGACGACCGAGGTGAGCAGGGAGTCTATCGCCCCCAGGAGAGCAAGGGTAATGGCAGAAAAAATATAGGGAGCTACGGCTGAAAATTGAAATTCGGTGATGATCCCAAAGTTGGGTATGGGCAAGCCCGCCGGAATCTCTTCAATGGGCCGATAATCCAGTCCGAAACCGAAAGCCACGCCCGATACCACAAGGAGTGCGACCAGCGTACTTGGCACCGCCGTGGTTATCTTTTTGAAGCCATAAATGATAAAGATGGTGCTTAGGGCGAGAATTAATTCTAACCATTTGATGTTGCGCAAAGCTGAGGGTAAGATCTTAATCGTACCGAGAACGCCGGATGCATCGGCACCGGCCAGTGTTTCAGATTCCTTCTGTATTTCTGCCGGAGTAATTTTTTGTGCTCTTCGTACGGTCTCTTCAAAGTCTTCCAAGACTAGGATGCCTTCGCCGGCCTCATCTTTGAGGATCTTGTCAAGAATGATCTCTTCTGACATTGGTTTAAAGCGATCTACAAATGCCGTATCTTCCTTGGGGTAGTAGCCGAGGCTAGGTGGTACTTGAGTCACCAGAATAATAATACCAATCGCTGTCATGAATCCAGAAACAACGGGGTAGGGGATATACTTGATGTATACGCCAAGTTTTAAGAAACCCAAGACAATCTGCAGCAGTCCAGCAAGTAAGAAAACGGTTAGGATGGCGGGCAGTGCTTGACTTACATTTCCGTCATTGGCAGCAACGATGCCAGCTATGATCACCATACTGACTGCAGTCATAGGTGCGGTGGGTCCCGAAATTTGAGTACTGGTACCTCCAAAGAGTGCAGCAAAAAAGCTGATGAAAATGGCTCCGTAGAGTCCTGCCGTAGGTCCTAGTCCTGAACTCACACCAAAGGCCAAAGCAAGCGGCAAGGCAACTATACCGGCTGTCACACCACCCAGTAAATCCCCTCGAAAGTGCTTGAAAAATCCCTCTTGTGATGCCATAGATTACTTTGATTTCATGGAAGATAAGTTGCGAAAGTAATGCTATTATTTGTAGAAATAAAGCAATTGTCATAGATTGTATGTATAATAATTTTTAAACCTTCACTTTTTCTTATTTATACTCATGTCTATTGCGATCAGATTTAATCTCTCTGAGAGTCTTTACTTGCGAGATCCCCAGGACAGTGAGCTGGGGCGTAAGATGATAAAGCACAGTATTCTTCTCATCGATAGTCTAGGTCTAGAGGCCTTCACCTTTCGCAAATTGGCGACCGAGATTCACTCGACTGAGGCTTCCGTATACCGCTATTTTGAGAATAAACACATGCTGCTGGTCTACCTGGTCAGTTGGTATTGGGAATGGGTACAGTATCTGATTGAGGTGAATACACGGAATATTCAAGAGCCAGAAAGGAAACTGCAAATTGCCATTCGAAACATGGTGCATGCCAGTTTGGAAAATCCCGAAGTCGACTATGTGAATGAGGCGGTACTGCATCGTATCGTAGTTAATGAGGGGTCGAAGGCCTACCATACGGCCGCCATAGACCGTGAGTGCAAAGACGGCCTGTTTCATCCGTATGTCAATTTGGTCGAGCTGGTATCTAAGATTATCGGAGAGATTAAACCAGATTTTCCGTACAAAAAGAGCTTGGCAAGCAATCTCTTTGAGATGACCAATAATCAAGTGTTTTTTGCTGAACATCTGAGCGGTCTAACCGATCTACATGGTCACGAAAATCGCGACGCTGCACTGGAGGGGATGATCGAGTTTTTTGCCCGTAAATTGTTGGCCTGAGCAATTACAATAGCAAACCTAAGTCTGCTACCCCAACCATCCTGGCGGCGGTAAAGCCCTCTCCATATTCAACCCCGATAGAACGACCATAAGTTTTAGCTCGAGCTCTGATAAACTCTAAAAAATCAGGTGTAGATATGGGCGAGTTTAGGTCATTGCTAGTGGGGTCATGAAATTGCGATGAAAATGCGCGAATGGCCTTCATTTTGTCTTCTAAGAAACCACTAATATCGACCACGAGGTCAGGAGCAATGTGGCGATCCTGAATGTAGTGATAGGTCTGCTGTGGCCTCCAGCGCTCAAGGTCTTTACCTTGATCATCGTAGAGAGCAACTTGCTTCAGTCCGGAAATAAAAATGCTGTCGTTCACAAGTTTCGCTGCCCGGCCATGATCAGGGTGGCGATCTTCGATAGCATTTGCCAGAATGATCTTCGGTCGGTGCAGACGTATTTCTCTGGCAATGGCCAATTTATTTTCGCGGGTTAATTCAAAAAAGCCATCCTCCATTCCGAGATTACGACGGCTTTCTACCCCCAGTATTTTTGCGGCTACTTGTGCCTCTTGCAAGCGCAACTCAGGTGTGCCGCGAGTGCCTAGCTCTCCCTGTGTAAGGTCCAGGATTGCAACGGAATGCCCTAGGCTAATATGCTTAAGAACAGTCCCTGCACATGCCAGCTCGACATCATCGGGGTGTACCCCGATTGCTAAAATATCAACGTTCATTTACCAACGTAGGAGGGCAGAGCCCCAGGTGAAGCCACTGCCAAAAGCAGCAAGGCAAATTAGATCTCCACGTTTCACCTTACCTGTTTCCCGTGCTTCGTTTAGTGCGATCGGGATAGATGCGGCCGTAGTATTGCCGTATTTTTGAATATTATTAAATACTTGATCGTCACGTAGTTGAAGTACTTTCTGCACATATTGACTGATCCTTAAATTGGCTTGGTGCGGTATAAGTAAATCAATGTCGGAGGGTGCGAGTCCTGCCTCCTCAAGTCCTTCTTGGATCACTTCAGGAAATTTCCGGACGGCAAATTTAAATACATGCTTACCATTCATGTAGGGAAATTGGAGGCCATCGGAATACATTTTCTGAGTCAAGAAAATAGGCTCGAAATCACCATCTCCAAATCCAAATTGCTCGCGATCCTCGTGGTGGTGCCCTCCATGACTTCCGGGATTCATCATTGCCAACTCTTCCGCATGGGTGCCGTTGCTATGCAGATGGGTGGTCAGGATACCTTGGTCTTCCTCTTCGGTAGGCTGCAAGATGACCGCGCCAGCACCGTCGCCGAAGATGACGGAAACAGCTCGGCCGCGGGTGGAAAAGTCGAGCCCCATAGTGTGCATTTCTGCCCCGATCAACAAAATGTTCTTGTAGGTACCTGTGCGAATGAACTGATCTGCCACTGATAAACCATAAATAAATCCCGAGCACTGGTTGCGAATATCTAGTGCTCCCACTTCCTGAGCAGCGATGCCCAATTCGCGCTGCACCAGCACGCCGCATCCCGGAAAGTAGTAGTCAGGGCTGAGCGTTGCAAAAACGATGAAGTCCACATCCTCCTTTGTGATTCCAGCATCGGCAATAGCAGCCAGAGCCGCCTGTGCGCCCATCGTTGTGGTGGTCTCCTCATGCTTCTTGGCAAATCGCCGCTCCTGGATACCGGTACGCTCAATAATCCACTCATTGGTGGTGTCCATGACGGATTCTAGTTCTTCATTCTTGACGATCCGCTCGGGCACGTAGTGACCGAGTCCAGCAATCTTGGTTCGTAGCATAGTAGTTAAGTTACGTTACTCTCCTGAAAGATATCGCTTATTTCGGATCTCCGGCCCCTGATTTTATGAAGTTGTCTGGAAAGGATCCGGACCCCAATATTTCGGTTGTCCGGAAAG
>CAJQNM010000351.1 GCA_905479665.1 uncultured Saprospiraceae bacterium | reverse complement strand
ACCGAGGATACTTACCAATAGAGACGCTGCCCGTGCCAGACCATGAGGAAGAATACGATGCTCGTGCTGAGGTTCCGATATTTTTGCAGGAACTGAGGGTTGCTCTGCAACGGTAAATTTCGATAAGAAAAGAGGATCTGTACGGCTCAAGGCTCAAGTCTCAAGGCTCAAGTCTCAAGTCTCAATGCTCAAGTCTCAAAAGTTGAATCCAATCTGCTCAATGGGCAGTGAGCACCTGGAATTCATCAAAAAAGCCCGTGCAGCTGAGAGCTTACCATATCGATGACTTTACCCAGGTCTTCCGGGTTATTGATAAAGTCAATCTTGTCTGCATCAATGACCAACAACTTACCTTCATCGTAAGACTCGATCCATGATTCATATCGCAGGTTGAGTTTTTTGAGATAGTCCAAACTCATGTTACCCTCATAGTCTCGACCACGATCTTGTATCCGGCTTACCAAAGTGGGAATATTCGCCTTGAGATAGATCAAGAGATCAGGAGGATTTATTTGATGAGACATTGTCGTGAAAAGATCAAAATAATTGTCAAAGTCACGTTTGGTCATCAATCCCATCTCATGTAAGTTGGGAGCAAATATGTGGGCATCTTCGTAAATGGTTCGGTCTTGGATGACCGTATGGTCACCTTTGAAAATCTCCAGCACCTGTTTATAGCGGTTGTTCAGAAAGTAGATCTGAAGATTGAAGGCCCAGCGCTGCATATCATTGTAAAAATCGGCGAGGTAGGGGTTGTCATCTGCATCCTCATAATGCACTTTCCAATTGAAGTACTTGGCAAGCTGTGTGCTTAAGGTGGTTTTACCGGCGCCAATGTTCCCTGCGACAGCGATGTATTTTATGTCTGAGCTCATACTATAGGATGGGAGTTCCAAAATACAAATTAATCATGTTCGTTCTGATGGTGTCTTTTGTAATTTAGACGTTGAATACGACATAATGATCGAAAAAAAGCCAATTCAAGTCAATCAAGACCTAATTTTAAAGCTGGAGCGCCTCGCTAGAATCTCATTGGATGAAGAGGCGAGAGCTAAATTAAGTGTTGACCTTACAGAGATTCTTGAGATGGTTGCCAAACTGGATGAGCTAGAGCTAGATGATGTGGAGCCCTTGCGCCATATCAGTCCAGTGCGACATCTACTTAGAGAGGATGCGATCAAAGATCAACTTTCTAACGAAGATGCATTGAGTAACGCTCCGGAGAGAGACGGCCCGTTTTTTAAAGTACCTAAAGTGATTGACCGATGAACAATGGTGAACTTATAATCTCTATCAAAAATCTAGGTAAAACCTATCAGATGGGCACCACGGAGGTGCACGCCCTACAAACAGTCGATATTGAAATACATCGGAATGAGTTTGTTGCGCTGATGGGGCCTTCGGGCAGTGGCAAATCGACCCTAATGAACCTTCTGGGGTGTCTCGATACGCCCAGTCGGGGTGACTACATACTTTCTGGCGAAAATGTAAGTGAACTGGATGACTCCGAACTGGCCGCAATTCGAAACAAGCGGATCGGATTTGTTTTTCAAACCTTCAACCTATTGCCACGGCTGTCCTCACTTGACAATGTCGCACTGCCACTCGTTTATGCCGGGCTCAATAAAGAACAACGCGACAAGAAAGCTCGATCTGTTTTGGAACGTGTAGGGCTCGGAGATCGGGTAGAGCACAAACCCAACGAGCTTTCTGGAGGGCAGCGTCAACGTGTAGCCATCGCTCGTGCACTTGTCAATGATCCAGCAATCATTCTCGCGGATGAACCTACTGGGAATTTGGATAGTAAGACCTCATATGAGATCATGGATATCTTTGAACAATTGCATCGCGAAGGAAACACAATCATACTGGTGACTCACGAACCGGACATCGCTGAGCATGCTCATCGCATCGTAAGACTACGCGATGGTCTTATCGAGAGTGATCTGGCCAATACTCCAGTTACTGAGACAGCCAATATCTGATTCTTGCTGGTCAATGAAGATCTACACGAAGACAGGAGACAAGGGAGAGACTTCTCTATGGGGTGGGCGCCGGGTCAGTAAGGCCCATTTTCGAATCGAAGCCTACGGCTGTGTAGATGAGCTCAATGCCAATATTGGTCTCCTTTGTGCCGAAATCAAACGAATCTCCCTGCCAGAGTTTGTCATACTCCATCAAGTACAAGATGAGCTGTTCACGATCGGGTCGATGCTTGCTGCAGATCCCCAATCAAAGAAAAACCTCGGCGAAATACGGTTGGACGAGGGGGCAATTATCCGGCTTGAAGAGAAGATGGACCATCTCGATGCAGCACTTGAACCCCTGCAAAACTTCATTCTGCCGGCGGGTAGTGCTGCGATAGCAATGGCTCATATCTGTCGTACTGTTTGTCGTCGAGCAGAGCGGCGCGTTGTTTCATTGCAGGATGGAGAGCATCTTCCGTTGATCATCACCTATCTAAATCGCTTGAGCGACTTCTTTTTCGTACTTGCCCGATCGCTTGCTTTGAGAGAAGGTGTTCAAGAAGTGATTTGGAAGCTGCCTGCCAAGACTTGATCAAATAGTATAAATCGGAGTTGTCACAATTCCCATGTGGGGGAATATTTGTTCAGCCATACTTTGTTTTTTATTTGGCATTTTAGGGTTTAGTAAGACGTGCTCATGCAAAAGCCCAGATTCGAAAAACTTGTACCGTATGATACTGCCCACCTGATCCTGGGAGAGTACTTTAACTACTACCACCAATTTAAGAGTGTGACAAAGCGAGCGGAGATCCGCTTTGAGGCACGTGATTGGCATGGATTGCAAGCCGATGCGCGTGAGCGAATCACCCTCTATCGCGACTCGGTTGGGAGCACCACTCAAAAAGTTTTGGATCTACTCGGCGACCAAGCCAGCGATCGTAAAACCTGGAAAGAAATATTTCTAAATTATTCATACGATATTAAGAATTTTAATACGCGAAATATTGCGGAGACATTTTATAATTCTGTTTTTCGCCACACCCATCAGGGCCTTGGCGCGGATGAAGATCTGATGTTTGTGCATGCCACAGCCACCTACCGTGAGTTTAAGTCGACCGACCCGATTTTTCAAACCTTCCGGACTCGTACAGATCTGCGTCGTCTTTTTAGGTCGATCCTAGAGGAAAAGGAAATCGATGTACCCTGGTGGAATTTTGAAAAAAATATTGAGCTCTTAGTGAGCGAATTTGAAGCATCTCTATCGAAGCACCAAATAGACCGACGGGAATTTAGGCTGGAAATTCTTAAGGCACTTTTTTATCGCAATAAAACAGCATACATCGTTGGTCGGCTTATTTCAGAGCGCAAGGTGACTCCATTTGTGATGCCTCTGCTGCATAAGGAATACGGAATATTCGTTGACGCCCTCTTAATGGATGATCGAGATGTGAGTTCGATTTTCAGTTACAACAGAAGTTATTTTTTAGTGGATGTTGATATAGCCAGTGAAATGGTCGATTTCCTACACAGCATACTCCCACTAAAACCACTCAGCGAACTCTATAATTCAATTGGTTTCGAAAAGCATGGCAAGACTGTCTTTTATCGCAATCTATTGAGACATCTATCCGCTAGTCGTGATCGTGTAGAAATAGCGCCCGGTATAAAAGGCATGGTGATGAGTGTATTCACCTTGCCTTCTTTTGGGATGGTCTTCAAAGTAATTAAGGATCGTTTTGCTCCACCTAAAAATAGCACTGAGGCACAGGTGAAAGAAAAATACGAGATCGTCAATTTGCACGATCGGGTAGGACGCATGGTGGACAGTCACCTTTTTGAAAATCTGGTTCTGGAGGCGGAGCGGTTTTCTGAAGAGGTGATCGCAGAAATGCAAGAATTTGCAGACAGCAAGCTAGAGTACAAGGAGGATGGAAAAATTGGCATCAAGCATCTCTACGTGGAGAAAAAAATGATACCACTCAATATCTATTTGGAAACAGCAACCATTGAGGAAGCCGAAGAAGTGATCAATGAATATGGCAATGCCATTAAGCAAATGGCCGCTGTAAATATTTTTCCAGGAGATATGTTGCTTAAGAATTTTGGAGTGACCAGATTAAAGCGTGTGGTATTTTACGATTATGATGAAATCGGATTTTTGACAGATCACATTTTTCGTCGTATTCCAGAGCCTCGTGACGAGTATGAAGAAATGTCTGCAGAGCCCTATTACCATGTCGGGCCAATGGATATTTTTCCGGAGGAGTTTCCCCGTTTTTTGATCGGAAATCCGGAGATCCGTGCTATTTTCCATCGGCTTCATGGAGATCTTTTTGATGTTCATTTTTGGCGTGATATGCAAAAAAGACTGAAGCGTGGCGAAATCGTAGATGTTTTTCCATATCGTGAGCTCAAGCGGCTAGAAGCCAAGCTGGGAGTTATTTTATGATTTGCTCTTCGAGAGAGTTCCTATCTTTCGAAATGCAAAAGCGAAACATAAAAATCTTGAATCGAACCGCTCTTTCACTCATTTGCTGCTGTAGTTTACTCTCCATGCAACTAGTAGCTCAATACG
>CAJQNM010000350.1 GCA_905479665.1 uncultured Saprospiraceae bacterium | reverse complement strand
TGGTAGTCATCACTTGGAAGATAAATTCCGGGATTAAGGATGAGCGTTGCATAAAGATCTTCTTTGATTTTGACCGGGTTATCGAAGGGAGGAGTGCGTATTACAATAGCACCTATGGGGTAGTGCCAAGATTTAAGGCTGCATTGCACTGTGGTAAAGTCATGGTGGGTGAAATAGGACGCATAAAGAAAACCCTAAAGTTCACTGGCGATGTACTCAATACTTGCGCCCGTATCGAAAAGGTGGCTGGCAGCCGTGGAGTTCGCTTAGCTATTTCTGAAAATCTCACGTCCCAGATGCAACTCAATAAAAGTAACTTGCGTGAGTTGGAAGATGTGCACCTCAAGGGGAAGCAGGAGGTGGTAAAGATCTATGAAGTCGTTTCTAATAATCGACTAGAATCTGGCGCCTAGGGTGTCCTCTAGCTTACCAATGATGGATTGAATCTCTTTTGTTCCGGCTGCATTATGATTTGATGAGGTTGACACATTTCTCAATCAGAGGAATACTATGCTCTTTGCTACTATTCCTGCGGTTTTACTAACATAGTCCACCACAGGTGATTCTTTAAAGTTTTGGTGAAGCTCCTATGATACCATCATCAAATAAATTAATTCTGGGCTTTCATCTAGTTTATGCACAGAAGATTGGCATTGGTCCGCTTCATTTTCTTGATGCGATCGAGTATGGAGCAACATCAAAGTCTCAATAAGTGGCTTAAATATTAGGAGACACACCAAATTCGCTCTATCTTGATGCTATCATATGATGGCATCATGAGTCAAAGATACTTTGAGGGAACAAGTCAAATAATCAATCTCAGTACTGAGATCGGTAAATTACTTGGCTCAGTTGACGCAGCATATCTACGAAGACCGACAGCAAGACTCCGCAAAGCGAATAGAATAAAATCTATCCAATCATCACTTTGGATAGAGGGAAATACGTTGAGCGAAAAACAAGTATCCGATATCATTGAAAGCAAAAAAGTAGTTGGGCCTGAAAAGGATATCCGCGAAGTGAAAAATGCCATTTCAGTTTACAACAAGCTGGTAGAATTTCAGTACGACAGCACAAGATCATATCAATCAGCACATCAGTTGTTAATGAAAGGACTTGTAAAGAATGCAGGTAAGTATAGAACTGAAAGTGTAGGTGTTTTCAAAGGGGGGCAAATAGCTCATTTAGCTCCTCCGGCAGGGAATGTTGATCACCTGATGAAAGAACTGTTTAGTTATGTGAAGAAGAGCGAGGATAATCTGATCATAAAGAGCTGCGTATTTCACTATGAGATGGAATTTATCCATCCCTTTATGGATGGAAACGGAAGAATGGGCAGACTTTGGCAGACCGTAATATTGATGCAGGAAAACCCAGTTTTTGAGTTTCTCCCCGTGGAGTTTGAGATAAAGTCAAAACAAGCGAAGTATTACGAAGCATTAGCGCTATCGGACGAGCTAGGTGTCTGTACGGCTTTTGTCGAGTATATGCTGGGAGTGATTAAGGACAGCCTTGACACGCTTCTTGCGAGCCAACGGATTCATCTCACTGGAGAAGATCGGATTTATTACTTCAAATCAAATTTCTCTAAGACGGAATTTGTCCGGAAAGACTACCTTGAAATGTTTAAGGATATTTCAACCGCCACCGCCACTAGAGATATGAAAAAGGGAATCGAAAGAAGCATTTGGAAAAAAATCGGAGAAAATAGAACCACTAAATATCAGATGATCTAGCATCCCGATGCATACGATCATGTGTCGAGTTAAAGGCATTTTTCTCCACAATCTCCGTCTTCTATCGTGAGCACATTTTCGATTATCCATTCTCAACTACCCATTGTCAATTCTCAATTCTCCATTATTAATTACCTTCCACCATGAATCGTAGAAACTTCGTCAATTCCAGCCTCTGGGCCACCGCAGGTGCTCTACATCTTGCAAATACCAAACCGAAACCAGTGTACAAGTACAAACTAGGATATCAACTCTTTAGTGTCAATCAGGACATGAATGCCGATCCATTTGGCACCCTGAAGGCACTGAAATCGATGGGCTATCAAGATTTTGAAATTTATGGATTTGATGCGGATGCAGTGACGTACTACGGACATCCAGCTGCAGATTTTAAGGAGCGCCTCGATGAGATGGAGCTCACGTGCACCAGTGGGCACTATGGCTTTGCTGAATACCTTGACCAACCGGAAGATGCATTACGAAAATTTGTCGATCAGTGCATCGAAGGTGCACGAACGCTCAACACACCTTATATAACCTGGCCCTGGATCGCAGAGGAACAACGCACGCTGGAAAATTATAAGCGGATGGCCTATAAATTAAATCTTATCGGAGAGCAGATTAATGCAGCAGGCTTAGGCTTTTCGTACCACAATCATGGATTTGAATTTGAAGACCATCAAGGGGATACTTGTTACGATATTATTATCAGAGACACAGATGAAGCATTGGTCAAATTGCAGATAGATATGTACTGGGTGATGCATTCCTCAGATCAGACCCCAAAGGAGTGGGTCAAAAAGGACCCAGGGCGCTTTGTGATGTGGCACATCAAGGACATGGACAAGGTGACTCGCGACTACACCGAGCTAGGCAATGGGTCGATTGACTATCGTGAGATCATGCCCGATCCAAAGGAGTCGGGATTGCAATATTATTATCTCGAGCAGGGAGGAAACTTTGCGGTAAGCGCCATGCAAAGCGCAGCGACAAGTGCGGAGTATTTTCAAAAACATTTACAGAAGCTCTTGCCGTAGACTCCGTGTAGCTTTCCTCTT
>CAJQNM010000349.1 GCA_905479665.1 uncultured Saprospiraceae bacterium | reverse complement strand
AGAGGCTTTCGGTGATGCAGAGATGTGAAAAAAGAAGCCATCAGTGGTATTAGATACTTTGGAAATACAGTACTAACGGTGGGCGACCCAAATGGTCATTTTGTTTTTCAAGCTTGACATTTCTTTTGCACAACTTTCATTCTCAACACCGGTGGTACATAATAAGGTGCCTTGGCAGTCATAAAGTTTAGACATCTCTGGCCGCATGCAGAGGTATGCAAATCCGTCGAGATATTCATAGCGATCTACTTTAGTCGGTTGCCAATCCTGCATGACGGCTTGCAGCCAACCTTTTTCATTGGGGTTGGTCGTTTCGAGACATGGGGCCTTGCGAGGCACCTCGTTTTCAGCGGTGAGGATGGAGAAACAAGTCAGCTCTATGATCAAATCTTCGGCCATGCAAATCCCCATCGCATCTTCAACCTCGCGATAGCTTACCATTGCCTTGGCCTGGTCAGTGAGCTCATAGTCACTACCATTGATTGGGAGTAATTTTTTTCCGGCCTCAGTGATCAGTAAAAATCCACAACCATCCAGGCTTGAATGATCTTCCACTCGCACTGCTTCTGAACAGCTCTGGAGATCTTTTGTCCCCTTGCATGATAAGCTAAGGAGAAGGACAAAACCAAGGAGAATTCGCATGAAAAAATGAACGATGTGTAGGGTAAAATAAATAAAATTCTTTCTAATCTGTTCTTTGCACCATCGTAGTCAATTTCTTTACCTTGTTGGTCTAATTCAACTTAAAATTATAGGCCGATGGAGGGCACAAAAGTCACAATAGAAAACGGTAAACTACAAGTTCCGGACAATCCAATTATCCCATTTATAGAAGGAGATGGGATTGGACCGGACATATGGGCTGCAGCGGTAAGAGTACTTGATTCGGCCGTTGAGAAAGCATACGGAGGTAGCAAGAAAATTATTTGGAAAGAGGTGCTGACCGGTCAGAAAGCTTTTGATCAAACAGGAGAGTGGCTTCCGCAGGAGACCCTCGATGCCATCAAAGAATACTTGATCGCAATCAAAGGCCCATTAACGACACCAGTAGGAGGAGGCATTCGATCGCTCAATGTAGCCTTGCGGCAAAAGTTAGATCTCTATGCCTGCGTCCGCCCAGTACGCTGGTTTCAGGGCGTGCCAAGCCCAGTGAAGGAGCCAGGTAAGGTCGATATGGTGATCTTTCGAGAAAACACAGAAGACATCTATGCGGGTATTGAGTACAATAATGGGACGCCAGAGGTGTCAAGGCTCAAGGAGTTTTTGATTGAAGAATTGGGTGTGACCCAGATCCGTTTTCCCAATACAGTATCTCTTGGGATCAAGCCGGTAAGTGTAGAGGGTACCGAGCGTCTGGTGCGTGCTGCGCTAGAGTATGCGATTGAAAATAAGCGTGATAGCGTAACGCTAGTGCACAAGGGCAACATCATGAAATTTACCGAAGGTAAATTTAAGGAATGGGGCTACGAATTGGCTGAGCGTGAGTACGGTGACAAGGTGTTTACTTGGTCAGAGTATGATCGTATTGCTGCAGAGAGCGGCAAAGATGCGGCAAATGAGGCCCAGAAAAAAGCTTTGGATGGAGGTGCGATCTTGGTCAAAGATGTGATCGCTGATGCATTTCTGCAACAGATATTGCTGCGCCCAGCAGAATACGAAGTGATCGCTACTCTTAACTTAAATGGCGACTATATATCCGATGCGCTAGCAGCAATGGTCGGTGGCATTGGCATTGCACCTGGAGCCAATATTAATTATGTCACGGGCATGGCGATCTTTGAAGCTACCCACGGTACAGCACCAAAGTATGCAGGTCTTGACAAAGTCAATCCAAGCTCGGTCATCTTGTCGGGAGTGATGATGTTGGAATATATGGGTTGGAAAGAAGCGGGTGATCTAATCGTAAAAGGAATCGAAGGCTCTATTGCGGACAGAAGGGTGACCTATGACTTTCACCGACTCATGGATGATGCAACCAAACTGAGCTGTTCTGAATTTGGATCTGAAATTATCGCCCATATGTAAAAAGTATCTTCCTCCAAGGGCTGCGCTTAGGAGTGCCGAGTGGGTGCTCTTTGAGGGGTAAAAAACTGGCAATAGCGAAACCTCTCAGAGGGGGCTCGCTCCACACGGCTAATCCCTCAAGAAAGGGAGAATCTATCAAGCTGAGAAGCTCGTACCGCACCCACAGGTGTCTGATGCGTTTGGGTTGTTGAAGGAGAATCCTCGATTATTCAGACCATCGACGTAGTCGATCTCCATACCTACTAGGTAGATGCCATGCGCTTTGGTCATGACGACTTTCATCCCTCCTAGTTCGTAAATGTTGTCATTGTCCTTCACAACATCAAACCCCAAAATGTAAGTAAACCCGGAGCAACCGCCTCCTTTCACTCCAACCCGGAGACCATGATCTGCGGGGACCTCTTGATCCTGTCGAATGCGATTCAGCTCTTTTATGGCACCGGCTGTAAGCTGGATCGGAGCTGTGGCCACTTTTTCCTTAACTTCATTCATGTCGAGTCCAATATTTTAACCAGGGGCTAAGTTAAATAAAAGCCCATGGTGATATTAACGATCATTCTTCTGGTTTTGTTCAGCAAAGTATAAGCAATCTCATGTCAAACGGTTCCCTCATTTGGATGGCCATCGCTGGTATATTTGTTGCCGGCGCGTTGGTCTTTAGTATATGCTATTTCCTGCTCAAGCAGTTTTTTAGCAATCGCATACAGCTGGAGCAACTTACCATACAAAAGAAAAGCATCGATCAGACGTTGCCGCTCAAGTTGCAAGCGTACGAAAGACTCACGTTACTTTTTGAGCGAATCCATGTGCCGACGATGATTGCCAAATTTAAGCGCAAAAATATGTCATCAGGTGAATTGCAAGCATCCCTGATGGTTGCAATCCAGCAGGAATTTGAGCACAATGTATCGCAGCAAATTTATGTGTCCGACAAACTCTGGCAAGTGGTGCAAGCTGCAAAGCAGGAGCTCTTTAATCAGATCGATCAGGTTATGATCAAGGTGGCCTACAGTGAGGATGGCGATAGTTTTAGCAAAGCGCTGATCGAACATTTTGCCGATCGCGACAACGACCCAAGTCGTAAAGCTATCTTTGCGATTAAGCAGGAAGCTAAACTCCTTGTCAATTAATGTGTCGTATTCTCGAAAATCGTTGGTATTTGCAATAGCGGTCATCTTCGTATCCATTAGTTGCAGTCCCTCCTATCAGGTCGCTCAGCAGGCGGCACATAATCAACAAGTCAGAGAGGTATCTCAAGATGATGCCTGGCAAAAGATCGATGATCTAGTGAAGCCTTATCGGGATGAACTCGCATCAGAGATGGGTGAGGTGATCGGGGAGATAGAGCAAGAATTGTGGAAAGGACGACCTGAATCTCCTTTGGGCAATTTTCTCAGTGACGCCATGCTCCAATACACGGAGGGGCAGTCTGGTTTGGACATTGCTTTTGCTTGTCTTAATTACGGCGGAGTGCGGATAAGTGAGATCCCCGCCGGTCCACTCAAAGTCCACCATATATATGAAGTGATGCCTTTTGACAACGTACTGGTTGTGTTGCCACTGGAGGGAGCATTGCTGCAGCAATTGCTCGATCATATTGCTGTCGCAGGGGGGTGGCCTATTAGCTCCGGTCTTCGGTTTCGAATCGATCAGGATCGAGCAGTCGATGTACGTATTAATGGCGAACCTCTCGACTCTAAGCGCAATTATCTCGTGGCTATGCCAGACTTTATCGCCAACGGGGGAGACAGATGCGATTTCCTCATCAATATCGATCCGATTGAGATGAAAGAGGTCTTCCTGCGTGATGCACTTATTTCTTGGGCGAGAGAAACACAAAGTCGAGGAGAGCACATATCCGCTAGAATGGAGCAAAGAATCATTCAATCAGATGCCCATGGGAAATAGACGATTTTTTCTCAAGCAGCTCGGTAAGGGCTTGGGCAGTGTCTCTTTGGGACTTGGTTTGATTCCAGATCCGATTTTGACCTCAGGCGATCAATTCAAATTTACCATTCTCCATACCAACGACATGCACAGCCGCATCGATCCTTTTCCCCTGGATGGTGGTCGCAATCAGGGGCTGGGTGGGGTGGCTAGAAGAGCGAGCATGATAGCCAAAATTCGTGCCGAGACAGAACACGTGCTGCTTCTGGATAGCGGCGATATATTTCAGGGCACACCGTTCTTTAATTTTTTCGGCGGTGAACTCGAATTCAAGATTATGAGTGAGATGGCCTATGATGCCGCCACGATCGGAAATCACGATTTTGATGGAGGAATCGAGGGGCTGGTACGGCATTGGGATCATGCAAAATTCCCCTTTGTTTCATCAAACTATGATTTTAGCAACACAGCTCTGGCCAACAAAATCGAGCAAAATCTCGTGTTTGAAGTTGGATCCTTGCGAATCGGTGTTTTTGGTCTTGGAATCGAATTGGATGGGAGAGTGCCAAAACACCTTTACCAAGAAACACGCTATCTCGACCCCATCGAAAGAGCAAATGCAGCAGCCCTTCAGCTCAAAAAAGAGATGAAGTGCGAGTACGTGATCTGCCTTTCTCATCTTGGATATCGTTATCGACAAGATAGGATCGATGATCGAAAACTGGCTGCATCAACCCAGAATATCAACATCATTTTGGGTGGTCATACCCATACATTTTTAGTTCACCCAGAGGTCATTCCCGACCTTGATGGTCAGCCCGTTATGATCAACCAAGCGGGTTGGGCAGGGCTGCAATTAGGCCGTATCGATGTCGTCATTGAGCACAGCCGAAAGGGCCAATGCAGCACTTGTGAGAACCTCTGGATCACTTAAATGGAGCCAAAAATTCTTTCAGAAACTTACAAGATTATTTTAAGGTAACAACTTGATTCTATGTATTTAATGCATTAAATTAAGTTGTGCTTTATAAGTTTCCTCAATAAATCGAAGGGACCGATTGGCAATACAGATTTTTTTTTTCACATTTGTTTCAAGCGTCGCTGAAAGGTCCTAATCCACCATGACTTCTTCCCTACCCCTTCTCGGTGCTTATCCAGCTACTGAGCTACTAATAAAGACTAAAGACTAACGTATTAGAATGGTAAGTGATCATCAGACCGTATGGGCATCCTGTCTGCAGACGATCAGGCTAAGTTTGAATCCTCAAAACTTCAAAACTTGGTTTGATCCCATTAAACCTGTGGGCCTCAGTGAAAATGTGTTGACTATACAAGTGCCCAATAAATTTTTTTACGAGTGGCTCGAAGAACACTATGTGGGCTTACTGAAGAAGACCATCAAAGACACACTTGGAGAGCAAGGACGTCTGGAGTATCAAATTATGGTGCGTACCGACGACAACTCCATCCGGCCACGTCGACGTGAGATAGGTTCTCTAGAAATGGATGCTGCAGCAAGCCAAGGTGCACAGGTAAATGAGATTAAGAACCCCTTCGTCATTCCGGGAATACGGAAACTAAAAATAGACCCTCAACTCAACGCCAAATACACTTTCGAAACCCTCATCGAAGGAGATTGTAATCGCCTTGCCAGGTCGGCA